>CAXCBH010000201.1:0-2808 GCA_963980675.1 uncultured bacterium
TTATTTTTAAATAATGTGCGATAAACACTATTGGTAGCATGGCTGGCAATTATAAGTGTATCTACGCTTGCAATAATGGGTGGGTCATCAGGGAGTGGAATTGATGATAATCCAAGATCAATTGTTGTATCCAAAGCGCTACTCAATAAATCCATTGCACCATTAAACGCCGCAACAATTAAAGAATCATAATGGTTTGCTTCCAACACATGGGGAACCGTATCAGGGAATGCAAAAGGGGTATAAGCTGCGATCCAAATGGTTGTATCTACGAAAACAGAATCCCCTGTAAATGGATCTTCATATACAAAAATGGATGTATCTATAGTCCAATCAGTAGTATCGGGGTAAATCTTTTGGCCATAGGCTACAACATCAATCCGCTGACTAATTGTAATCTCTGGTAACTCACCAACTATATCAGAAGGGATACCAGAAATTTCCCCAGATGCAATTGCTTGATCAAGCCCTAATGGCACAGAAGGAAGATCCGGAAGTTCTGTGGCAGGCATTTCTCCTTCTTGGATAATTTTAAATCCAAGAGAATCATCTGTAAGAAAAATACCCGCAGATGAATCTGAAATATCCGCCATTTGATATCTAGTTTGAACCAGTGGAATTTTTAAATCAAGATACCAAGTGGGCATTTCGAACTTTTCCGGGATGTCGAAATCGCACGCCACCGTAACCATTAAAAGAATGGTCAGAAAAGCATGGAGAAATCCCGTCTTCCAACGAAATTGGTGGTTTTTCGGATTTACCTTCATTTTATTGCCAATAGTGTTTGGACTTCCGCATTCAAATTTGTAGAATAAATCTGAGAGAACCAAAAACAAAAAACCCCATATTTTTTATGGGGTTTTTTGTTTTTTTAAATAGATTAGATCAATATCGATAGACTTCAGGCTTGTATGGCCCTGCTTTTGAAACTCCAATATAGTCAGCCTGTTCATCGGTCATTGTCGTCAATACACCCCCAAACCCTCTCACCATTCCGGCTGCAACTTCTTCATCAAGTTTCTTTGGTAGAACATTAACTGTAATATTTGATAATTTTTCATTATGTGGTAAATCAGCAAATTTTACATCAAATAAAAGCATTTGTGCCAACACCTGATTTGCAAATGAGCCATCCATAATCCGAGATGGGTGCCCTGTTGCATTTCCTAGGTTAACTAATCGACCTTCAGATAATAGAATTAAATAATCATTTTTATTATCACTTCTAAATATCCGATGCACTTGTGGTTTCACTTCGTCCCACTGCCAATTATCTCTCATAAATTGGGTATCAATTTCATTATCAAAATGACCAATGTTACAAACCACCGCACCTGATTTGACAGTTTCTAACATAGCACGATCACAAACATTTATGTTACCAGTAGTCGTAACAATTAAATCGGTGGTAGTAAGTAGTTCTCTGTTAATACCATCAACTGTACCCGTGTTAATTCCGTCATGATAGGGAGAAACAACTTCGAACCCATCCATACATGCCTGCATTGCGCAAATTGGATCAATTTCGCTAATCTTTACAATCATCCCTTCTTGACGTAATGATTGTGCAGATCCTTTCCCCACATCACCATAACCAATTACCAGTGCTTTCTTTCCAGACATTAGAATATCCGTGCCACGTTTAATTGCATCATTTAGTGAATGGCGGCATCCATATTTATTATCATTTTTTGATTTGGTTACCGAGTCATTCACATTAATGGCTGGGACTTTAAGTGTCCCATCTTCTAACATTTCTAAAAGACGGTGGACCCCTGTGGTAGTCTCTTCACTAATGCCATGAATATTTTCAAGCATTTCAGGGTATTTTTCATGAAGCATTTGGGTTAAATCGCCACCATCATCTAATACCATATTGGCATCCCATGGTTTACCGTCTTTTAGGATTGTCTGCTCAATACACCAAAAAAACTCTTCTTCAGTTTCACCTTTCCATGCAAATGTTGGAATATCAGCATCAACCATTGCTGCAGCTGCATGGTCTTGAGTTGAGAAAATATTGCAGGATGACCACCGAACTTTTGCACCTAAATCAACAAGGGTTTCCATCAGGACTGCAGTTTGAATAGTCATGTGAATACAGCCAAGAATATTTGCACCTGCCAAGGGCTGTAATTCCTTGTATTTTTCCCTGATCGTCATGAGAGCAGGCATTTCCGCCTCTGCAAGTTCGATTTCCTTTCGGCCGAAACCGGCCAAATTCAAATCGGCTACTTTGTAATCGTTATTTTTTATTGTATGATTGTTCATTTGTGTCTCCAATTAAGAGTTTAATCAAAATGAACGTCGTTATAAAAGCCAAGCCTGATGGGAAATTATTTCCAATGCAACGCTCCTTGGCAAGTTTGGGATAATACCCAACTAAAATTATTATTTTTCTTTCAGCAGTTGGACCATATCAGTTTTTTCCCAAGTAAACGATTCCAACTCCCTACCAAAATGTCCATAGGCTGCTGTTTGTCTATATCTAGGTTTTTTCAAATCTAAATGTGCAACAATTTCTCCTGGTCGTAGCGGAAACACTTCTTTGGCAATTTCAGTTAGTTTTTCATCACTAACATCCCCTGTACCAAATGATTTCACGTAAAACGAAGTAGGCTCCGCAACACCAATGCTGTATGATAATTGGACTTCACATTTATCTGCTAAACCTGCTGCCACAATATTTTTAGCAATATACCGAGCCATATAGGTTGCACTTCGATCCACCTTGGATGGATCTTTTCCAGAAAAAGCACCACCCCCGTGTGGTGCATATCCACCATAAGAATCAACAATGATCTTTCG
>CAXCBH010000202.1:0-2802 GCA_963980675.1 uncultured bacterium
CATAAAAGCAGCCAAAGCATACGTGACTATGGGTGAAATTGTTGTGGCCATGAAAGCAGAATTTGGTGAGTGGCAGGAAACTGCTGTTTTTTAGGAAAAAATAATTTGAATATCCATAGTACATTGAATAAAGATATTTATTTTATATTCTTGGGAATAGGTACGGGTCAACAAATTATTTATTTAAAATTTTTGATCAATCCACTTGTTTGGTTGGTATGTGCTATTATTTCGAACCATCATCAGTTTATGGCCGGCAAAGGATTAAGACCATGAATCTAGTTTTTACAACCGCCGTCATTGCGTTGTTCTCCAGTATCGTGTGGTATATGATCTCCCCACTTTTTGAAGGAGAATCAAAGGTTCCTTTAAAAATGAACCAAGGTGATCTAGATCGAAAAAAGCAGGTACTGCTTCGCCAGATCAAAGAATTGGAAATGGATCACCATATCGGGAATATTTCTGACGAAGATTTCAATGGCAGCCGGTTAGCGCTTAAACAGGAAATTTCAGAAATAATAGCAGAATTAAAAAAAGTGTCGTGAATCTTCAAGTCACTAATCTTTCCAAATCATTTTACCACTCTCCCGTTTTACAATCCTTTTCTCTCAAAATGGAATCGGGTGAAAAGATTGGCCTTTCCGGTCCCAATGGATCGGGGAAAACCACTTTACTCAAAATGATTAGCGGTATTATGTCTATTGATTCCGGTAAGATAAGGATTGGAGAGAATGATGTGAATCCTGATGAGCCAGACCCAAGAAAAAACTTGTATTACCTAGGCCATTCCGTAGGGCTCTATCCCGGTTTAACCGGATATGAAAACCTGACATTTATTTCCGGATTGTATGGGAAGATGAACTCAAATATTTCTAACGTATTGATTAAGGTAAGACTCGATTCTGCCCAGGATAAATTGGTGAAATTTTATTCACAGGGCATGCTCCAACGGCTCAAACTTGCCACGGCCATAATTCTTGATCCCAATATTTTATTATTAGACGAACCTTTGACCGGGTTGGATGTTGATGGAATCAAGTTGTTTGAATCCGTTATAGTAGAGTGGAATGAATTGAGAAAAACCATGATCATTGTTTCCCATAATTCTGATTGGTTGCGTACCAACACAGACCGAATTATAGAACTAAAACAATGTTGATTCATTTTATACTAAAAGACTTGAAAATTGAATGGCGATCCAAAGAGATTATAACATCCATGTTTATTTTTGGATTATCAATTACGCTGATTTTTGCTTTGGCGTTCCAAGTGGCACCGATGTTAATTCGCACATTTGCTCCGGGACTCTTATGGGTAGTGATCCTGTTTACATCTGTTCTGGGGCTGAATCGTCTTTTCTCGTTAGAGCGAGAAGAACATGCCATGTGGAGTTGGACATCAGCACCGGTGGATCGTGGGACTGTTTATATATCAAAAGTTATTTCGGCACTTTTCTTTGTCTTGATGTCAGAAATCTTGTTCATTGTTCCTTTTTTCATTTTCTTGAATCTACCAGCCAACTTTTCATTTTTTCAATTTGCGCTTATCCTTTTTTTAGGAACAGGTGCCATCGTTTCTGTGGGTTGTTTGATTTCAGGCATCACTTTGCAGGCAGGATTGCGTGATGTATTGATTCCCATATTGCTATTCCCATCTGCATCTCCTGTGGCTATCGCAGCGACAAAATGTACAGAATCATTATTTGATCAAAAGCCTATGACAGAGTGGAATTTTTGGTTTCTTATTCTTGGTTCTTTCTTTGTAATATTTGGCCTGTTTGGGTATATGGTCTTTAGCCGGATCGTTGAAGAATAATGTCCTTTTTTAATCATCGAAATAATTTAATTCATGCAGTAATAGCGGCTGCACTTTCTACCATCAATATTTATATTGTTCTCAGCTTGGAACCGCCGAACTTGGCACAGGGTATTTTTGGCAATATTTTCTATATTCATGTTCCTGTTGCCTGGACAGCATTTCTCCTGTATCTATGTGTTATGATTTCGGGAATTTTATTTCTTACAAAGAAGGATCAAGTATGGGATCGTCGTGGTCTTGCTTTTGCCGAGGTGGGAACCATCTTCATGTTTTTGGTCTTAACTACGGGACCCATTTGGGCCAAACCGGCTTGGGGTATATTTTGGCCCTGGGAGCCCCGCCTCACTACCAGTCTAATCCTTTTCCTGATATTTCTGGGTTATTTTATGTTACGGGAATTTGGAGGCAATCCGGAGCAGGTTTCCCGATATGCAGCCGTGGTTGGAATTTTGGCATTTTTAGATGTCCCTTTAATTTTTTTATCGGTAAAGTTCTGGTTACCAGAGATGCAGTCACATCCACAGGTTGGGCAGTATTTTGACAGCGCAAATCCGCTGCCAACTTATCTTTTGATCTTTTCATTTTTATCATTATTGATTGTGTCAAGCCTAATGATTCGCTTGCGGACAAATATTTTATCCATGAAAGAAGCGAATTAGATTATGGAATATTTACTTACCGTAGTTATTCTGGTTTATGGCTTAATTGCCGGATGGTTTTTTTATCAACTGAAACAAAAGAATTTATTAAAGAGGAGTAAATAAATATGGAACGCAAAATTGTTCACGTTATCGGTACGGGAACGATTGGTGAACCGCTCATCGGACTGCTAAGCGATTATAGAGATCAGTTGGGGATCGATGAAGTTACCTTTCACAAAAACTCGGCTCTTCGCCGGGATAGGTCTAAAGTAACCGACCTACTGCGCCGTGGTGCACGCCTATCTGTGGACGAAGGGAAAGAGCAGGAGTTTAGAAAGTTGGG
>CAXCBH010000203.1:0-2758 GCA_963980675.1 uncultured bacterium
TATAGATACCTCGTTTTTTCTGACACAAGGTCATAATACTGCCAATGTATTTTTTTGGAGTCAAAATTTCAGCAGAAACTATGGGTTCAAGGATTGCCTCGATATCTCCAATTGGCGGCATTTTTGCTGGCGTATCTACTTGCACTTTTTCTCCACTTCGCAATAATACTTGATAAACTACATTTGGTGTGGTGGTGACAAGATCCAAATTGAATTCCCGCTCCAAACGTTCTTGAATGATCTCCATGTGGAGTAATCCCAAAAAACCGCAGCGGAATCCAAATCCCAATGCCTGGCTAGTTTCAGGTGAAAATTCGAGTGATGCATCATTGAGTTGGAGTTTCTCTAGTGCCTGTCTCAATTGGTCGTAATCATCTGCTTCGGCTGGATAAAGTCCTGAAAAAACCATGGGCTTAATTTTTTTATATCCGGGTAATTGTTCTTCTGCTTTATTTTCCTTTACCGTGATGGTATCCCCTGGCTCAATGTGTCCAATATCTCGAATACTGGCTACAACATAGCCTACATCACCGGCTCGCAGTTCGTTTGTTTTTACTTTTTCTAAAACAAAATGACCAGTTTCTATAATCTCATATTCGCGATCATGCGCAAAGAATTGAGCTATCATTCCTTTTTTTAATACGCCATCAAATATACGGACATAGGGAATGGCACCTTTGTAATTATCATACATGGAATCAAAGATCAGCGCACGGGATTTTTTCTCTGAATTATCTCTTGGGGGATCGATTCGATTAATAATAGCATTGAAAATATCCTGGATACCAATCCCACTTTTTGAACTGGCTTCGATGATATCATTCTCGTCACAACCGATTAATTCCACCATCTGCATTTTTACATCATCTACCATTGCAGATTGGAGATCGACCTTATTAATAATTGGGATCAACGTGAGATTATTTTCGATTGCGAGATAGGTATTGGACACGGTTTGTGCCTCTACGCCTTGCGCTGCATCAACAAGCAACAAAGCACCTTCACAAGCAGCCAATGAACGGGATACCTCATAGGAAAAATCCACGTGTCCCGGTGTATCAATTAAATTCAACACATAAGTGACACCATCATGGTGTTCATATTCCATGCGAATGGGGTGACTTTTGATAGTTATTCCTCGTTCTCGCTCCAAATCCATGCTGTCCAAAACTTGAGCTTTCATCTCTTTTTTAGACAAGGTATTTGTTTCTTCCAACAGGCGATCTGCAAGCGTGGATTTACCGTGATCGATGTGAGCTATAATACAAAAGTTGCGAATATGAGCCGTTTTCATCCGCACAAATTACAAAGCAATAGGCTGGGTTTATAGAGAGAAAATAAACCTATTCAAAGGAATAATGCTTCCGGATTGGTTTGAGTACGCGCCAGCGACATGAGAGCCCTTTTGGAAAAACAATAAAATCACCAGATTCAATGGTCCCTTCTTCATGATCAGTAGTAACAATCACTTTGCCCTCCAAGATAAAGCAAGTTTCCTTATCACTGTATGTCCAGGGAAATTCTGAAACTTCACAGGACCAAACAGGCCATGAATACACACCGAACGTAGTTAATTCCATATCGGATAATTTTTTAATTTCTATTTTAATGGTGGAACCTATATTTTAGCTCAAATTCTTTTCAAAAGTTCCTTCTTCTTCTTTTGGTATTCTTTATCTGTAATGAGACCTTTTTCTTTTAGTTCTGCAAGTTTCTCAATCTGCTCAATTATCTCAAGGACAGTTGTATTCTTACCTTTGTCATCTGCTTCTTTATTCACTACTACGACACGATTGTGATATCTGCAATCGTGCCACCAATGATTCCAGTGACCCCAATGCCAATTAACACCCAAATGAACGCGTGCCTTGTGGCGATTTACAACATGATGAACTTTATGTTTTTTATGTTTACGAGATTTATGACGCTTGTGGCTCGGATAGGCCAAGGACAAAAGAAAAATGAATGATAATAGAATCCTGAATAGTCTCATGTGATTTCTCCAATAATGGTGTTACTAAGTTTGACTCCCCAAGTACAAAATAGTTAAATCCTTTCTTATCTTATGATATCACCCAATATCAATTTGATTCCTGAAACAGGAATATGAAGTTATTTATTATATTTATGCTGGGCGCGTAACAACCGAACATTTGCAGTTTTTTGTTCACCATCCTGTACGAGAGATACAACTCGTAATGCTTCCATAATTGGAATATTCAAGTTATCCGAATTTGTATAAAATGCATCCATATGAAGAGCGAGAATCTTCAAATTATATCCCACTTCTTCGGAGCGATATTCATCAATTATTTCATAAAATCGTTCTATGTAATAAGGTTCTACCCAATTTCTCTCATGAGAGAATTGTTTTCGAGCTTCTGCCCGATGATGAGATTTCAATTTAGAAATGGCTCCATATGCTCCATTGATAAAAGCAACCTTTTCTTCCTGAGAATAATCATTCCAAAAATCAGCGGGTATTGATTCCTGTGCCCAGATTGTGGTGAGAAATAAAAGGAATAATATTCGGATCATTTGTTTTTTCCTTTGAAATGGTTCACAATTGGTATTCGCCGTCCCGCACCAAACGCTTTGGAAGAGACTCTAAGTCCTGGTGCAGCCTGCCGACGTTTGTATTCATTAATTTGAATTTTTCGATAAATAGAATTTACTAAATCAGGATCTGATCCATCATTAATTAATTCCGCCGGTGACTTTCTATTTTCCACAATAGCATCCACCAAGGGGCTAACTA
>CAXCBH010000204.1:0-2722 GCA_963980675.1 uncultured bacterium
AAAGGAAACACCCGGGGTTTGTTCACCTTCTCGGAGAGTTGAATCTAATATTTCAATTTTTTTACTGATTAACATACCAATTTACGCTGCTCTTCCATACCCATGGAAATAAGATAGGGGTTTTCTTTTTGTAAGGATGAAAATGCTGATTTTGAATTTATATCCAGCCAATTGTTTTCAATCATGATTTGTCCAATAGAGCCACCCAAGGTATTCCCAGGACCAAGTAAAACTAATTTATCCGGACAAAATTCCTTTATAGCGACTGTAATTGCAGTAAAGAAATCGTAAGCATTGGTCACTTGATGTCCTAATGTATAGTTGTACAAATCTACAGTCTCTGTGCTAAATGGCGACCAAATATGTCCTCGCCCATCCACCAGAGACACAGATGGTTTTTGAAAAATAGATTGGGGTAATAATTCGCATGCTTTTTTTGAGATGGAATCCAATAAAGGTGTATGAAAAGCAGCATGAAAAGGCAATTGAAATGGATAATTATCCTTTGCAGGTAATTTCTTTAATAAGATATCTAATGCTGATTGCTCGCCACCAATAACCAAATATCCACCAAGATAAATGGACACATGAGCACTCACATTTTTGATCTCAGCTAATACTTCTTCTTTTTCAGACGCATCAACATGCCAATTTTCATCCACAATTGAATAAATAATTTGTCCACCGATAGTGCCTTCTTTCATCATGGATCCCATAGTACTAATTAAGGAATAGGCATTTTCATGGGTCAAAGCTCCACTTAATGCCAAGGCACTATACCATCCCATGGAATTTCCAGTAATGGCAACAATCTCATATTTTTCTTGATCAATAGAAAGAAAGTCAGATAAACTACAAGCGTAAATAAGTGGCGACGCATGTTCACCCGACATGTGAATTTTGGCTCTAAACGGCTTCGAATCCAATTCTGTTATCGTAGAATTGCCAACTGATTTTTGCTGTTCATCCATATAAGCAATCTGGGGTTTTGCCGATGTGCCAAAAGCGGCCAAATAACCCGATGTATCTCGCGTATATGTCCCACGTCCTGGACAAATTATCACAATGCGTTCTTTAGCCATTCACTAATTCCAACCCGTGTTTAATGATGGATTCTTTACTTGGAAGCGTAGCAGTCGCAGCAATACCAATTGAAATAAAACTGTCTTCCGCTGCATGAAGTTTAATATTCAAATGCTTATTACTTTCAAACAATAAGTTTGAAATAAGTCCTTCACCGTGACACCCCGTTCGACGACATTCATCCACAATAAGTACATTATCACACGAACCGATGGCATTCAATAATTTTTGAATATTGATATCAGACAGCCAACGAAGATCAATAACTTTAATTTTTTTCTTTAGTTTTTTCTCAATCTCTTTTTTAGCCTGAAGTGACAAGTACAAACCATTCCCGTATGTGATAATTGTAAGCGTCTTCCCATTCCCATATTCTGAAAATTCCCCTAATGGAATTTCTTCATCTAAATCGGGATATTGGAAAACCCATTTTCCATCTTTTGGTTCATAAAGATCTTTTGCCATATAAAGTGCAATCGGTTCTATAAAAACCACGACTCTACCATTCTCATAAGCTTCTCGAACGGCAGTTCGAAGCATTCTTGATGCATCTGCACCATTAGACGGCACTGCAAGAATTAAACCGGGGATGTCTCTAAAAACTGTTAGTGAATTATCATTATGAAAATGACCACCAAATCCTTTTTGATACGCCAAGCCCGGAACACGTAAAACCATTGGATTCGTAAATTGACCTTTAGAGAAAAAAGGTAATGTAGCCGCTTCTCCACGCAATTGATCTTCTGCATTATGCAAGTAGGCCAAAAATTGAATTTCAGGAATTGGAATAAAACCATTTTGACCAAACCCTATCCCAAATCCAATGATAGATGTTTCATCTAACGGACTGTTAAATACACGTCGCGCACCAAATTGCTTATAAAGATCAGCTGTCACATGATATACGCCGCCTTTTTGTGCCACATCTTCGCCAAAGATTAATGTGTTTTCATAGTGAAGCATTAAATCTGATAAGGTGTAGTTAATCAATTTCGCCATATGATTGGATTTATCCATTCGATTGAATTCTTTACCAAACAGATCCTTTCGAACTTTTGCTGAAGGCTGCTTTGGTATTTTCCTTGACGATTTATTTGCAATAATAGATTCAATTACATCTTCAGCTGATTCAAGTTTAGGGCGAAGGGTTGTAGCATCAAAAACGTGGTTCACTTGGTGTCGAATCGATTCATATAGACGCACTATTTCTTCGGATGATAAACAATTGTTCTCAATTAAAATTCGTGAAGAGTGGAGTAATGGGTCATTGAATTCTGTGGCTTCAATTTCTGCCAAAGGAAGATATCCAACCTCAACATCTGAACCGGCATGCCCCATGAGTCGCACAGTTTTCATATGAAGAAAAATGGGCGACCGATTTATCCTGCAATCGTGCTCAACTTGTTGAGATTTAATCATAAGATCAATGAGATGAAGTCCATCTGTTTTCACATACTCCAATCCAAGCCGATTAGAAAAATTTTGCTCAATCCAATGTTCATTTGTCGGCACAGAAATTCCGGTTCCATTATCTTCACAAATAAAAATAATGGGAACATGGCCCCCAGAGTTGCTGACCCAACTAGCTGTATTAAACGCACTTAGTGCTGTTGCATGGTTCGCACTGGCATCTCCAAAA
>CAXCBH010000205.1:0-2718 GCA_963980675.1 uncultured bacterium
TTAGGTAAAGTAAACATTACATTATGACAAAGGAACTAGATATATGAACAAAACAAACGCAGAAACCAAAACCAACAAAGCCTACTCAAGGGGTCGAGTTTCCGAAGCCAAGGTTATCTATTGGTGTCTAGCTTGGACATTGGCAACCGCTGGAGCCACCTTTGGACCAGAACTACTTTGGGGTTATGGAACCTTGATTACTTCCATAGGAATTGCAATACAACTGGCACTCGGCTTTGGGATGATTTGGACTTTCAAAGGGTTTTTACTGGCGATGGATGAATTGCAGCGACTAATCCAGCTTGAAGCTCTTAGTTTAGCTTTGGGAGTTGGAGTAATTGTTGGAGCTAGCTATGAATTACTCGAGGATGTAAAATTAATAACTTTCCAACCTGAAATATCACATTTACTAATATTGATAACCTTAACCTACTCATTTGGTCTGTTTCTCGGTAACAGGCGTTACAGATGAAAAATCGTTTAAAAGTACTACGGGCTGAAAGAGATTGGACTCAGGCTAAGTTGGCTGAAGAACTAGATGTTTCAAGACAAACAATCAATGCTATTGAGACGGGAAAATTTGATCCCAGTTTGCCTTTAGCGTTCAAAGCCGCTAGGCTATTTGATATGCTGATAGAAGATATTTTTCAAGATGGAGTAAAATTTTGATTTACAACCTATTCGGCTAATTTTTATCATAACTGATTATCAGTAAAATGATTACAACAATATTTTTTGATATTGGTGGTGTTCTGATAGATATCCATCCGGAAAGAACGCTACAATATTTAAGCGCCTGTACAAATATATCTGTGGAAGACGTTCGTAACTGTTTTCCAACGGAAGTCCATAACCAATACGAAAAAGGGAATCTCACGGACAAAGAATGGTTTCTGGCCATAAAAGAGTCCTTGCCCCAGCCATGCTATCTGAAAGAATCAGATTTTTGGCATGCTTGGAAATTATTATTGGGAGATGAAAAAGAGACCGTAAAGATCCTGAAGGAATTATCAGACAACTATTCTATTTGGTTATTGTCAAACACCAATCCAAAACATATTAGAGATGAGATTGAAGAGCGGTATACATTTCCAAATTTAGTGTCCGGGTCTGTATATTCTTTTAATGTGGGATTACGTAAACCACATAAAGAGATTTATTTAACTGCAGCCAAACTTGCTAATACACAACCTGCTAATTCCATTTTTATTGATGACATGGCAGAAAACATTGATGCCGCAACTGAAGTCGGATTTACAGGCATCCAATATTTTACAACAGAACAATTAATTGAAGACCTGACACAATTAGGTATTATGCAAAAAGAAAAGGTTATTTTATGAAATATTTTACAACCATGTTGATTTTAGCAACAAGTTTACTTCATGGCACTGGTGCCTGGATGATGAGTGGTAGGACCCATCCTGAATTAAATTGGCACACAATAGAAACGGATCATTTTGATGTGCATTACCACGAGGGCATCCGGGATATTGCGGTACAGGGTGCATCCATCGCTGAACAGGTACGCCCCATATTAATGGAACAAATGGGCCTGGACACACTCCGCAGGTTAGATATTGTTTTTACCACCGAAGATGAAGTGCTGAATGGATTCGCCATGCCCAGTAACCACACTGTCATTTGGGTAGATCAAAATGATGCAGCTTTGTGGGCGGGCGATGAAAAATGGATGCGGACGGTATTAGCCCATGAACTCCAGCATTTGGTCTTTTTCAATACGGTCAAAACATGGTTACCAGAACCTATGAATACAATTTATACTGGTGCCCCCGGCTGGATCGTTGAAGGGCTCGCGGAATATTATACAGAAAAATGGAGGCCCTTTCGATTTGATATTTCTCACAAGGGACATGTGATTGGAAACACGGTACACAAGATTCGAGATCCCCATAATGATGGTTTTTCCAAAAGCCTCTATCTTGCTGACCGTTTTGGGGACTCCACCATTGTTAAAATTCTAAGTGATCGTGATAAATCAAAGTTGCTGGATTTTGATAAATCCTTTAAGAAACATACCGGCGTGAAATTGAAACAATTCAATGAAGACTGGCGCAGGCATATGAATACATTTTTCTTTGGCCAGCGCGCCCAAAAAGAACGGGTAGAAGATATAGGTAGAGTACACAAACTACCTTTGAAAAGAATGGCAGCCTTCGATTATTTCAATGATTCATTGCGAGTGGCTATGATTGGGCAACTTTCAAAAGGTCAGGGAGATCTATCTTTGGTGGTGGCCAAACGAGACACTGCCAAAGAAAATAAAGAATGGAAAAAGAGAATCGAAAAAGCAGAAAAAAAAGGTGAGAAACCAAAAAAAGTAAAACCCAAATGGAAAATAAAAGAATATGACCATGGCATATTTGGTGAAATGATACAAAACCTGGATGTTGCTCCGGATGGACAATCCATCCTATATCCTAAATACAGATTTGGTCAACACCAATCCCTCCAGTTTGGAATTTGGAAGTTAGACATTGAATCTAAGAAAAAGAAATTACTTACCTCACACATGCGTGCGAATTATCCCCAATACTCACCTGATGGCAGCAAGATAGTTTTTGTCGCTCACGAGAACTCAACAACCCAACTCTATACCATGAATGCGGACGGTAGTGATATTAAACCTTTAACAATGAATCAAGGAGATACCCAGATTATTACACCCATGTGGCGCCCTGATGGGAAGGCCATTGC
>CAXCBH010000206.1:0-2715 GCA_963980675.1 uncultured bacterium
TTTTTTAATTTAATTATTTGTTGTGTGATGTTCTCTTTTCTCTTTTCAGATATTAATTGCAGCCAGTTCTGATCCTGTCTTCGGTGAAAATGGTATGATTGTTTCTACCAGTAAACAAGCATCAGAAGCTGGAATCGAAATCCTAAAAAAAGGCGGAAATGCAGTTGATGCGGCCGTAGCAGTAGGATTTGCTTTGGCTGTTACATCTTCATCCAACGGAAATATTGGTGGTGGTGGATTCATGGTTGCTGCCATGACGGATAGAGAAACTTTTACTTTAGATTACCGGGAAAAAGCACCTGCTGCTGCCCATCGTGATTTGTTCTTAAATGACAGTGGGAATGTGGTTCCGGGAATGTCTCTTTCCTCACGGGCCGGGAGTGGTGTCCCCGGTTCGGTAGATGGATTGATTCGAGCTTTAGAAGACCATGGATCCGGAAATATTTCACTTCGACAAGCACTGGCACCGGCCATCCGGTTAGCTGAAAAAGGATTTCAACTTTCTCATTATGAAGCTCGGCGATTTAATGGCTATGAGGGGCTATTTGAAAGCAATGATGCAGCAGCGGCAATCTTTATTCGCAAAGATAATAATCCATGGAAAAAAGGTGACAAATTAGTTCAAAAGGATTTAGCTAAAACCCTGAAACGAATTTCTAAATATGGAAGGGATGGTTTTTATAGCGGTCCGGTAGCTGACCTAATTGTAGCAGAAATGAAACGGGGAAATGGTCTTATTTCTCTTGAAGATTTAAAAAATTATTCTTCCGTTTATCGAGATCCTGTTTCAGGAACCTATAATGGACATGAAGTCATTTCAATGGGCCCTCCTAGCTCCGGTGGTGCCCTTCTCGTTAATATGATGAATATGCTGGAAAATTATCCCGTGGATTCACTAGGCTGGAATTCATCAGATTATATTCATTTACTCACTGAAGTTGAACGGCGCGCTTATGCTGATCGCGCTGAACATATGGGTGACTCTGATTTTTGGGATGTTCCTTTGGAAATGCTCACATCCAAAGTATATGCAAATACCCGGATAAACGATATTTCACTTGATATAGCTACACCCAGTTCTGCGGTTTTTGCCAGTGGTGTACCCGGGCATGAAAGTCGGGAAACCACCCATTATTCTGTAGTGGATCAATGGGGAAATGCCGTCAGTGTTACAACAACAATTAATCTAAGCTATGGTGGTGGACACCTTGTAAAAGGCGCCGGATTTTTTCTGAATAACGAAATGGATGATTTTTCATCCAAGCCCGGTGTGCCCAACGCATTTGGATTGGTGGGGAATAATGCCAATGCCATCGAACCGGGAAAACGGCCATTAAGTTCCATGACACCTACTATAGTTTTAAAAGATGGAAAACCATTTATTGTAATTGGATCGCCCGGTGGATCAACTATCATTACTACAGCCATGCAGGTTATTTTGAATGTGGTGATTTATGGTATGGATATTAAAGAAGCTGTAACATCACCCCGTTTTCACTCTCAGTGGGTACCGGATGTGATTATGACAGAACCCCGAGGATTATCCAGAGACGTGATTCAAAACCTGGAATCTAAAGGACATATTTTGGCCCCTTATAAATGGGGTTACATTGGTGAGGCCAATGGAATATTAATCACCAAAGATGGATTTTATGGCGGAGGTGATAGCCGTGGAGAAACATCTGCAATTGGGTATTGATTTAGAACCAAGATTCAATACCATTAAAATGGTTTACTTTATCCCAAGCAAATCATCCACCAAGTTCAAATAAATTGAAGGACCAACTAATAACGCCCTTTCATCCATTGTAAAATGAGAACAATGATGAGGTGTTTCAAATAATTTTTGATCATTCGGGGCTGACCCCACAAAGAAAAAACATCCCGGGATCTTTTGTAAATAATAAGAAAAATCTTCCCCGCCCATAGATAAATAGGGCATTCCCGCTTTTTCACCCACCACTCTTTCTGCTGCTTTCAATACTTTATTTGTAGGATCTGAATGATTGATGGTTGGTGGATATCCATCTTCATAATCAAAGGATATTTCTGCTCTGAATGTTTTGGCAACACCATCTATTATTTCCGTCATACGTGTTTTAATAAGATTTCGGTTTTCTTCTGTGTATGCCCGTGCTGTTCCGGATAAAGTTACCTCATCTGCAATTATATTGAAATTGTGACCACCATTGATCATACCAATTGTAACAACGGTACTTTCAAGAGGGTTTGTATTCCGACTCACAATAGTTTGGATCGCCTGAACCAAATGGGATGCTACAATAACAGCATCAACAGTTCCCTGGGGAGCTGCACCATGTCCACCTATTCCTTTAATATTAATTTCAAACATATCGGCGGCAGCCAGAACCGGGCCATCAGTAATACCCACTTCTCCAACCGGTTGATAATTCCAGACATGAATACCATAAATCTCATCAACCCCATCTAAACATCCGTCTTCGATCATATATCTGGCACCTCCTGCTCCTTCCTCCGCCGGTTGGAAAATGAATCGGACCGTTCCATTGAAACTATCCCCATTTTGAGTGAGTACTTTAGCGGCTCCCAATAGCATAGCCATATGACCATCATGCCCGCAGGCGTGCATCACGCCATCATGTTTTGATGAAAAATCTAATCCACTGGTTTCCTGCATAGGCAGTGCATCCATATCTGCACGCAGTGCAATAGTTGGCCCATCACCGAAAGTTA
>CAXCBH010000207.1:0-2713 GCA_963980675.1 uncultured bacterium
TCAATGGAATTAAAAGTAATAGCCCGACTATAGGCAAGATTCTAATCATCATATTAAAGAGTAAATATAACACTTACATTTTCATACCTTCATTGCTATAAAATAGTTCCACATTCGTGGGGTTTTTTGTTTTTGGTGGGGAATTAGTCCGGCTTAACCTTTCGATCAATTTTTAATGTATCTGTCGATCGTGTATACCAATTGCCTGCAAGCCTTCCTAACGGTTCCAGTTTGTCAGTGAGGATACGGCCATTATCATAAATACCATCATCAATATGGAAAAGAACAATGGTTCCAATCACCACAAATCCACTTCCTGCAGTTCCATCACCAATTTCCACAATTTGATTCAATTTGCATTCAAAACTTATTTTAGCTTCTCCAACTCGAGGTGGTTTTATTTTTTGAGAATTAGTCGGAGTCAATCCTGAGATTTCAAATTCATCCACATCCAATCCGAAGTCGGTGGAACACATAACCATTTTTTCTGCGAAAGATTCAGAAACAATATTTACCACAAATTCTTCCGTGTCCCGGATATTAATGAGCGTATCCTTTTCTTCACCATCCCAACCGCGACGTGCAGGAGCGAACATAATTGTGGGTGGCTTGGAACAAACGCCATTAAAATAGGAAAATGGCGCCACATTATTTTTTCCATCTTTGGAACGGGTGGATACAAAGGCAATGGGTCGGGGGATAATGGACCCGATCATGAGTTTATGAGTTTCCTGAAAGGGGATTTCGTTAGGGTCCAGGATCATGATTCAATCCACGAATAAGGATAATCTTCGTCATCTACATTTAAGGCTGCTTCTGTCATATTTAACGGTTTGAAGGTGTCAATCATGACAGCCAATTCATTTGTTTCTTTGGCGCCCAGAGATTCTTCAATTTTGCCCGGTTGGGGACCATGGGGCAACCCCATGGGGTGATAAGAAATAGATTGTTCATCAATCCCTTTTCTGCTCATAAAATTCCCTTCTACATAATAGATGATTTCATCCGAATCCACATTGCTGTGGGCATAAGGCGCCGGGACAGATTTATCATGATAATCAAAGGGTCTTGGCACAAAAGAGCAAAGCACAATTCCATGAGCCTGGAATGTTTGATGCACGGGCGGCGGTTGATGGATCTTGCCGGTGATGGGCATGAAATCATTAATGTTGAAAATATAAGGAAAGTAGTAACCGTCCCACCCAACGATATCAAATGGATGATGCTGATATCCATACGTTTGAATTCCATGGCGGAGTTTTACTTCCACATCCATGGGTGAATCATCTACAGGACCCACAAAGTCCGGAGTGCGAATATCTCGCTCGGAGAAAGGTGAATGTTCCAGGAGCTGGCCAAATTTATTCCGGTATCGTGTGGGCGTTTCGATGGGAGATGAAGATTCAGTTATGAAGATTCTCATATCTTCTTTCACGTCAATTTGCCAAATAACACCCCGGGGAATTACAAGATAGTCACCCGCCGTTAACGCCATATTCCCAAAATTGGATTTGAATATTCCCGAA
This sequence comes from uncultured bacterium, assembly GCA_963980675.1. GTDB lineage: Bacteria > Fidelibacterota > Marinisomatia > Marinisomatales > UBA1611. The sequence continues at coordinate 1,527 of CAXCBH010000207.1, forward strand.
CCGGTGTGAATAAAAAGGACTTCATCTGCGTTTCCATTTCGGTATAATGATTTCATGGATTCTTTTACATGTGCTTTAGAAATAACCACATCAGAATTAAAGAAAAGTGGAATCCGGGATGAAATGGCATCTCCATCAGACTCCACATTAGCAGTACGGATATGATGATGACGATGTGTCTGGTCAACGGCTTTAAGATTATATTTTTTCAATTCGCCTACCGCTTCCACGGAGGTGGGCGGATGAACGTGGTACACATTGGTGTACATGTGACTAAACCCTTTCCGGCTGATGAGTTCTTCCCAGTAAAGGTTGCCGGTATCGTCCCGGAATTGGGTATGACGTTTAGTTGGGATTTCTCCCCGTTTTTGGTAAAAGGGCATTACTTGATTTTTTCTCCAATTATTTGAATATTATTGAATCGATCTAACTTGTCATATTTAGTAATTATTATTTGTATTTGATTAATGAGTGAATTTACATCAGTGAAATTAGCCAAAAAGTCTTGATTCTCTTTTAGGCGCTCTAATGCACGTTTAAATAAGAAATCACCACCCGAAAATTTACCTTGTTCGTAATTCTGATATGATGCGGATAACATGATAAATGGTTTGAGATAGGCGCGATCTCCAGATTTACCTAAACGCATCCAACTATGTTCCCAAATATGATGTGCTTTTGGATAATCCTTTTGATTAAATGCTTTTATCCCGCGATAAAATTCAGAGACTTCATTGTTGTTCATTGATTTAGACAATCTTATTCTCGAGAACACCCAATCGTTCAACTTCCATCCGAACTACGTCACCTTTTTTAATCCAGCCACCGGTATTCTCAGGACGAAGTTCAAGGATGCAGCCAGTTCCTACTGTTCCGGAACCTAAAATATCGCCGGGAAGCAATTTCGCATTCATGGAAGCCCGTTCAATCATTTTTGTAAATGGATGGTAAAGGTCGTTGGTATTTCCATCAGAAATGAGTTTGCCATTTACATGACAGGTCATACGGAGATGAAGCTTCCCATCATTATCCCAGGCATCTTTCAATTCGTCTGGCGTGACCATATAGGGTCCGAAACTTGATGCAAAATCTTTACCTTTTGCAGGTCCAAGACTCATGGCCATTTCTTCTCTCTGTAGATCCCGGGCAGACCAATCATTGCAAATGGTGTATCCGGCGATATATCT
>CAXCBH010000208.1:0-2707 GCA_963980675.1 uncultured bacterium
TCATGAATAGTATCGGTATTATCGGGTTTGGCAGATTTGGAAAAGTATTGGCGAATATTTTACAAAAAGGGTTCGCCATTAAAGCCTACGATCCGAAACCCATTGGGGAATTCCCCGGTGTGGAATTCACGGATCTGGAATCTTTATTGAAGGAAAAGGTGATTTTTGTTGCTGTACCGATTCGCCACTTTGAATCTCTGGTCAAAGAAATTTCTCCACATCTTTCAGAAGGAACAACCATAATTGATGTGTGCTCTGTTAAAACGCATCCCGCTAAAATCATGGAAAATAATCTTTCTGAAAATATTGGCATCATTGCAACACACCCCATGTTTGGACCTGATTCATTCATCTCCAATAATCGTCTAAAAATGATGATGAATAATACGAGAGATGCCCACGATCAATTTAATTTCTGGCGCCAATTTTTTACGGATCAGGGCATCGATGTGATGGAAATGTCCCCAGATCAGCACGATCGCATGGCGGCTCAAACCCAGGGTGTGACTCATTTTCTAGGACGAATGCTGAAAGAATATGGCATCCGGAAAACAACCATAGATACTCAGGGATTTCGTGATCTTTTGGATTTAGTAGATCAAACCTGTAACGATACTTGGGAGCTTTATACAGACCTACAACTTTATAACCCTTATACAGATGATATGATAGACAAACTTAAACTAGCGACGGCATCTTTGGATAATCGCCTAAAGGAATTACAAAATGTGGCAGACTGACAGCTGGCGGAATTTTACCGCCAAACATATTCCGGATTACCCCGATCAAAACCATTTATCTGAAGTTGAAAAAACTCTTGGAAATTTTCCACCACTCGTATTTGCGGGAGAAGTTCGTTCTCTAAAACGATCACTTGCTGATGTGGCTGAAGGGAATGGCTTTCTGCTCCAAGGTGGTGATTGTGCTGAAAGTTTTTCTGAATTTCATGCGGATAATATTCGCGATACTTTTCGGGTTATTCTTCAAATGGCGGTTATTCTTACATCCGGAGCAAATTTACCAGTGATCAAACTCGGTCGCATGGCAGGCCAATTTGCCAAACCTCGATCCAGTCCTACTGAAACAAACGATGGTGTTGAGCTACCGAGTTATGCAGGCGATATTATTAATGATATTCATTTTAAACCTGATAATCGCCAGCCCAACCCTGAGCGAATGTTAAAAGCATATTCTCAAGCAGCATCTACCTTGAACTTGCTTCGGGCTTTTGCAGATGGCGGTTATGCAGATCTGCGTCATGTGAATTCCTGGAATATGGGGTTTGTAAAAAGCGGTCCCCAAGGTGAACGGTATCGCCACTTGGCTCATCAGATTCAAGAAAGCTTGAATTTTATGGATGCATTAGGAATTAATTCCAATAATACACCTCAACTTCGCCAAGTACATTATTATACGAGTCATGAAGCACTTCTACTGCCCTACGAAGAAGCATTAACACGAATCGATTCAACATCAGGTGATGTATATAACACGTCTGCTCATTTTGTATGGATCGGAGATCGAACGCGATTCAAAGATAGCGCTCATGTGGAATTTTGTCGCGGAATAAAAAACCCCATTGGTATCAAATGTGGTCCATCCCTGGATCCGGGCGAATTGATTGAACTGCTGGATATATTAAATCCCAATGATGAAGCAGGAAGGATTACGCTCATTACAAGATTTGGTCATGATAAAGTGGAGAATTATTTACCAAGACTGATTCAAAAAATTCAGACTGAAAACCGGACAGTTGTTTGGTCCTGCGATCCCATGCATGGGAATACAATTAAAAGCAGCAATGGTATTAAGACTCGACCGTTTGATCAAATTATTGATGAATTAAAACAAAATATCCATATCCATAAATCGGAAGGATCTCGTATAGGTGGGATCCATTTAGAAATGACAGGCCAAAATGTAACCGAATGTACAGGCGGCCTGGATGATATTTCAGAAGCGGATTTGACTGACCGATATCGCACCCATTGTGATCCACGCCTGAATGCAAACCAAGCCATTGAATTGGCATTTTTAATCGCAGATGAACTAAAGCAGAATGGTCATTAAAGGAACGTTAACATTCTCAGGTGATAAATCTATATCCCATCGTGCGCTTATGTTTTCTGCATTGGCAAATGGAGAGTCGCGGATATCAAATTTGTCCACCGGTGCTGATGTACAATCTACTCGAAAATGTTTAGAAGCCTGTGACGTTGAAATAAGGGATGAAGGAAATGAAGTGGTTGTGAATGGTGGAAAATTATCCGACCCAATAGATTCTTTGGATTGTGGCAACTCCGGTACCACAACTCGTTTACTTTTAGGATTAATGGCAGGGCAAGGAATTAATGCCACATTTATCGGAGATGATTCTCTTTCTTCTCGTCCAATGAATCGTATTATAGATCCACTTTATCAAATGGGATTAAAATCCGAAAGTAATGATGGCAAATTGCCTATCACTATTTGTAAAAGTGACTTGAATGGAATTCGATATAAGTCTCCCGTTGCAAGCGCCCAGGTGAAATCTGCTGTTCTTTTAGCGGGACTTGGAGCAAGTGGCGAAACATCAGTCACTGAACCAATTTTATCTCGTGACCATACAGAAAAAATGTTATCCGGGCTGGGAGCGAATCTTTCCACCGAAGGACTCGCCGCCACCGTTTCCAGTATGACTTCCCCCCTTTCGCCTTTTGATTTGGCT
>CAXCBH010000209.1:0-2683 GCA_963980675.1 uncultured bacterium
GGATGGTAACGGCGCCATTGTGGATGAGGTTCATTATAACAATTCTTGGGTATTTGGGAGCGGGGAATCCATGGAGATACATGATTTGAACACTGATAATAATGTAAACGAGAATTGGTTTGAAGCTACACTAGCTTATGGTAATGGTGACTTTGGTACACCAGGGTCCTTCTACGATGGAACTGTTTCTATTGAAAATAATAAATCAATTTTATCATATTTCCAATTGGCTCCACCTTACCCAAATCCCTTTAATCCAATTACAACCATAAATATTCAGGTAGAGATGGAACATGCAACGTCTCTACACATATTTGACATGAATGGTAGGGTTGTGAAAACATTGATCAACAATGAATTATTGCATCCGGGACATTACAAATTACAATGGAATGCAAATCAGTACGCCAGTGGAGTTTATTTTATTCAACTCACTAATGGAATATCATCCCAAATCCAAAAAGCCGTCCTCATCAAATAAATGCGTTTTTTATGCAAACTTATTCTTTTGTTTAGCTTATTGTTCGGGCAAGAAAGAATGCAATATAAAGTTCAAACTGCAGAAGATGAATATGATAAATATACATCTGTGGGAAACTTGGGATTGACAATCACCAATTATGGCATTCTTGGAAATGGATGGAATCGAATGGAAGATGGCAGTATTAATCCATCCTGTCAATATAAACAGTATACTGAAATTGCTCGGGAACAGATTGAGCATTTCTCCTATTGCGGACTTTGGGTCGGCGGTATTGTAAATGGCCAGCGAAGGGTGTCAACAGCTATCGTGGATGGTGTATTTGATGCTGGAGATGAGGGCTTTGAATTGTTTGCAAATTCTCCCATTACTATCCAGTCTTCTATTTCGTCAACTACGCAGGATTCCATGGCAAAATATTATTCACCATACGCTATATCACACCAAGATATGATTACCGATTTTAAAGATTATGGTGATTCTCCCGGGGATAATCTTGGAATTCAGGGGCACTCACCTTTAGGACTGGATATACATATGGAATCTTATGCTTGGAATTACTCTTATGCTGACGCATTTGTCATTTTGAAGTATACTTTCACTAATTCATCTGAAGATACCATTCAAGATATTTATGCGGGGCTTTGGGCCGATGCTTCTCTGGCAAATTTTAATTATACAGATATTTATACCCCCGGAGGCGGTTTTTCCTGGAGCGATAATTTAGATGGCTTTGATGAATCTGAAGATGGAGCAGGATTTAAAAGAGCCATTGGATATCAGTATGATGCAAATGGAGATGACGGCTGGACGGAATCTTATCTAGGCCTTTCTGCCTTGGGAAGCAATGTGCCCTACAATTATTTAAATACAAATTATTTTCAATGGGTTTGGACAAATTCAAACAATAGTGATTATCCTGCCTACAGTATGCCACTGACAGATGAAGAACGTTATGATAAAATGTCTTCATCCGTTCCCAAAGGCTCAGGTCCTGATTATACATCTGAAGGGTACCCCGGATCTGAAAACAGCTGGCTTTTTTTAGTTTCGGCTGGCCCTATCGGTTCGCACCATAATGCGGACACCACATCCTGGACATTAGGGCCTGGCGAGTCCTGCCATATTGCTTTTACAGTTGTCTGCGCACTTTGGACGCCAGGAATTGGCGGCAATTCTCATGCCCAGCGTGAAAATTTACATGTGAATTATGATTGGGCACAAAAAGCCTATGATGGTGAAGATAAAAACCGGAATAACCAATTGGATGAAGGTGAAGATGGAAATAGCAATGGTGTGATTGATCGTTATATCCTTCCCGCACCACCGCCGTCTCCTAATATGGAAGTAGTGGTTGAATCGAGAAAGGTGACAATTTATTGGCAGGACGATGCAGAATCTTTTTTAGATCCAATCAGCCAGGAAGCGGACTTTGAAGGATATAGGATTTATGGTGCACGTAAAACAGCGAATGAGGAATTAGGAGAATTTTCTTTATTATTAGAAATTGATCTGAAAAATGATATTGGCTACAATACAGGATTTTCCACCATCCGGATTATAAATGAATTTGGAGAACCGGATAGCATTCTAATTAATGACACCTATTATAATTATAAATTTGAGAATGCAAATATCAAGGATGGGTGGTTAAATTACTATGCTGTTACAGCCTATGATCAGGGAGATCCTGATGCAAATCTTGAAAGTCTGGAAAGTTCGATTTACTCAAATCGGGTTTATGTTTTTCCAGGTAAGGCAGCAGCAAAAGAAAATAATTGGGTTGGCGAACCGACCGTTTATCCAAATCCATTTAAGGGACAGGCACTTTGGGATGGCTATGGTAGCCGAAGCAAAATGCTATGGTTTCGAAATCTGCCCAATGAAGCTGAAATTCGAATTTTTTCCCTGGCTGGGGATTTGGTAGATATTATTCAACATGATGAATCATACATTGGCGCAGATATTGAAAATATTGATGCTCAAAAAAATCCATTAATGGCAGGTGGCGAACATGCGTGGGATTTGATTACAATGCATGACCAAGCCACTGCATCTGGTCTTTACTTGTTTACAGTTGAAGATAAAAATTCTGGCCAGATCAAGGAAGGGAAATTTTTGATCATCAAATAAAACCCTATGGAAAAGGGTTTAATTAACAACAAAGGAGAAACAAATGAAAAAATCGATCTTAATCATCAT
>CAXCBH010000210.1:0-2646 GCA_963980675.1 uncultured bacterium
AATGAAAATACAAAAACGATTGGGTGGTGATAATTTTCGCAAAATAAGGAATAAAATGGATCGAGCGTTTCTGGATCAGGAAAATTATAGACATGAGGCTTGGATCAAACAATTGCTGAATGTGTATTATGATCCTTTATACGATTATCAGATTAAATCAAAAGTTAACCGATGTATTTATCAGTCAGACACGAAAGGTGTTACAGAATTTTTATCTGGATTAGAACCAGCCTAGGATCAAAGTTATATTAACAAACTGACAGAAGCCAGAAAGCCGACAACAAGTCCTAAATTAAATAGTAGGGCAGAATGCTTTGCCTTCTTGGCTGATCCGTATTATTAGTTTTTCTCTAATTTTTCTGAAGATCAAAGGAATCTGCGAAGAAAACACCATCCTTCACACTGCCAACGACATTTGCTACACGAATTGCATTGCACATGCCATCTTTTGCATGAGCATCACCATGCTCTGACATTTTGGTTCCCTGGACCAAGTAAGATTTTTCACCAATTTGAATTGCCAGATTACACTCTTTTTGGCTTTTCATGCTAAAATTACACATACCACAGGAAGCCAGAACCAATCCGCTAACAGCACCATCCTCTGCAATGGTGGTTACGAAATTATGATCGCCAATGACGGCAGCTTTATTTTTAGAAACTTTACAAGATCCACAGCCTGCAAATACCAGGTTAATAGAAAAAAGAGATGTAAGAATTAGGTATGTGATATTTTTCATGATGTTGATTCCTTTTTTGATAATTTATTATTCTAGGTATGTGTACTCTCGGGCACAACCAAAACCGGGCAGGACATAAGGTCAGTGATATCTTCATCAATAGGATCTGTAATCCAGGACATGAATCCCCCCATTTTTTTATGGCCTATAACCAGCATATCAATATCGTTGCTATGTTCCTGTATTTTTTCAGGTATATTTTCACCTTTCGTGATAATGATTTCAAGATCATTAATAATCTGTTCAAAACCATATTCTGTAAAAAGATTACGAATAATTTCTTCAGTCACATTCAATTCTGAATCTCCCTTGGGCTGACTTAGAACCGGTTGATGGATATGGATTGCTATTAATTGAGCTTCAAATTTATTTGCAAGCATGACTGCCTGTTCAATAACTGGTTTTTCATCTTCATGTGCACCTAACGCCACCATGATCCTTTTTGGTTCAGAAATCATCTATAAAATTAAATATAAAGTTCAATAAAAATTTACTCTTTTTAATAAATAATGACTGGGGTGCTAATTTAAATCTTTATCAATATTGTACCTTAATTTTGTCATTACGAATAATGGGTATCTTTCCTGTATGCATTGATGTCAATGTATTGATAGTCTGACAGTTCTTTGATTTTTGGCAGTGCATATACATCATTGAACTCGCATCCGTCAAAAAATATAGTTTAGTTAAAACCATAGTAATGACTTCGATTTGTTTAAACATAAATGCTTTTTGTTTATCTAGAGCCACGACTTTCTTTTTTTCCAGTACCTTATAATAGAAGAAGAATAGTTAAGAAAATAGGTTGATCAGTTTTGATCATGCCAATGGCCATGCTCCGTTGACCAAACCTTTCCCGGCGGTGGGTCGCCTGTAGGTTGGGGTTTTGGTTCAGAAGTTCCAGGCTTAGAAGGAAGAGTTGTTGGTGCCAAAGGTGCATTATGCCAATGACCGTGTTCTACAGACCAAACTTTTCCCGGCGGTGCGGGTCCTGGTGCTGTTGATGTTAGATTTGGTTTTTTGGGAATAAGAGGTGCTGGTGAATAACTTGTAGTTTCTGCGGGGGGTGTTGTTTCAAAAAATAAAAACCAAAGTAGTAATAGGAAAATAACTGCACCAATAATCCATGTTTGGGAAGATCTTTCAATGGTTTTTCCGTGGCAGTTTTTGAGTTTTTTTCCACTTCCACAATGGCAAGTATCATTTCGACTTAGTTTATTTTTCAAAGTTTTCTCCAGGTTAAATTTATCATGAGTATTAATTGGAACTGGGCAATGAGATAATGATCACACTAAATATGATGCCCATAGTATTCGCAATTAGATCCTTTCGGCTAAAAAAGCCATTCTTACTTTTACTGTCCTGGATCTCCTTAGTGATACCGGCTGTAAAACTCATCCCCAGAGAGACTGGTAAGGCTGACGTCTCATCCTTTCCCATTTTATTGACTAGGACATATTGAATGCCCAATGAAACTAGACAACTATAAGAGAAATGCTGCACTTTATCTATGGCAAACCATTTATCCTGCGGTTGATCCTTTTCAAATGAATCAATTATCTCAAGTGTTAAATTATTTTCAATAGCAAGGACAGGTGTTAATAATACGAAAAACAACATCAAACCGAATAGAGTAGGAGGTATGATGTCCAAAACAATTTTATTATACATCAATTATACTGCCGTTAATAATAGCTTTTTTACAAATCCTAACAAGAAAAATGCTGCAATTGGAGAAAAGTCAACTCCCATACTCTGCATAGGTAATATTTCTCTTATTGGTTTCAAAATGGGTTCTGTAATCTGGTAAAGGAGTTGTATGAATTGGTTGTAGGGATTATGGGAAATCCAACTGAGAAAAACGCGGGCCATAATCAACAATTGCAGTAGGTTAAAAGCATTGTTG
>CAXCBH010000211.1:0-2567 GCA_963980675.1 uncultured bacterium
TGCAGCAATTCCGATTCGTCCACCGCCCAATGCTTTCATAGCTACTTTGAATCCCTGACCTTCTTCACCAATCATATTCTCACCAGGAATCCGACAATTCTCAAAATAGAGTTCACACGTGTCCGACGCACGAATTCCCAATTTGTTTTCTTTTTTCCCAGTAGATAGTCCGAGTGTCCCTTTTTCAACAGCAAATGCAGAAATTCCTTTGTAGCCAGCTCCTTTTTCTGTTACACAAAATAGAGCAACAATATCACTGCTAATCCCATTTGTAACCCAATTCTTGGTCCCATTGATCACATAATGATCCCCTTCTTTTTTTGCGAACGTTCTCATATTACTGGCATCAGAACCTGATTGGGGTTCGCTTAAACTGTAGGCACCTAGTTTTTCACCTATTGCCAGTGGTTTTAAATACTTTTCTTTTTGATCTTCGGTACCATAATCCACAAAAAGTTGACAAACTAAAGAATTATTTACAGACATGACTGTAGATGTTGCAAGTTCAATAGCAGCGATCTCTTCCATAGCGATTACATAGGTTAATGTATCAAAACCTGCACCGCCCCATTCTTCCGGAACCATCATGCCCATAAAACCTAATTCACCCATCATTTTAATTTGTTCAGTAGGAAATTCAGCTTTATCATCCCGTTCAATTACACCGGGTGCTAAATGTTCTTTTGCAAATTCACGGGCAGTTTTTTGGACGAGTTCCTGTTCAGACGTTAGGGTGAAATCAATCATATTTTTTCCACGATCAAAGCGGATGCTTCTCCACCGCCAATACAAAGAGTTGCCAGTCCATATTTAGCATTAGTTCGGGTCATGCCATTCATCAAGGTTGTAAATATCCGTGCTCCGGAAGCACCGATGGGGTGCCCGATAGCCACAGCACCACCATAAATATTTACTTTTGTTGAATCAATTTTAAAATCATCAATAGCTGCCATAGTAACTACGGAAAATGCTTCATTGATCTCCCAAAGATCTATATCATTTGCTGATAGATTCGCTTTTTCTAATACCTTGCCAATGGCTTTACCCGGCGCAGTGGTAAACCATTCTGGTTCATGCGCTGCAGAAGTTTGAGCCACAATACGTGCTATCGGAGAGAGTCCCAATTCATTGGCTTTTTCTGCACTCATAATTAAAACAGCAGCGGCCCCATCGTTCAGTTTGGAAGCATTGGCTGCAGTAATAGAACCGTCTTTTTCAAAAGCTGGCCGTAGTGTAGGAATTTTATCTAATTTGGCCTTACCCGGTTCTTCATCTTCCGAAATAAATAGGGAATCCCCCTTTCTTTGTGGGATTTTTACCGGAACAATTTCAGAATCGAAGACACCTTCCGCTTGTGCTGATTGGGCACGTTTGTATGAAGTTATTGCAAATTCATCCTGGGCTTCACGACTATAATTCCGTTCTTTCGAAAGCATTTCTGCGCAATTCCCCATATGGGTATCATTGTAGGCATCCCATAGTCCATCATGAATCAAACTATCTATCATTTTCCCATGGCCTAGTCGTTGGCCGGACCGTACATGTTTCAAAAGATAGGGTGCATTGGACATACTTTCCATACCACCAGCGATAACTACTTCTGCATCACCACACCGAATAGCTTGATCTGCCAACATCACAGCTTTTAATCCGGAACCGCACATTTTGTTGATGGTTAATGCTTCTACCGAGTTGGGTAATCTTGCAAAAATGGCTGCCTGTCTTGCCGGGGCTTGTCCGATTCCAGCTGATAAAACATTTCCCATGATGACTTCATTTATTTGGGACTTATCGGTGCCGGTTTCTTCCACTACTGCTTTAATCGCAATTGCTCCAAGGCTTGGAGCCAATACGGATGATAAATTACCTTGAAATGCGCCGATGGGTGTCCGTTTCGCCGCAACAATAACTGGTTGCCGTTGCATTGTATTCCTTTAAAAAGCGTGTATACGAGAGTCTTGAAATTAAAAAATAATTTCAATCTTTGCTCTGAAAATAGAAGAAAGTATTTTCAGAGAGAAAACCTCTATTATTTTAATTATTTTTTATTTTATTCAATGGAAGTATTTTTATCATAAGCTTGGATTATTTTCATTACAAGCGAGTGTCGCACCACATCATTACAATCTAAAGTAGCAAATCCAATACCTTCTACATTATTCAAGATATTTGAAACTTGGACCAATCCTGAATCGGTTCGTCGTTGGAGATCAATTTGTGTAATATCACCAGTTACAATCGCTCGGGAACCAATGCCAAGTCTGGTGAGAAACATTTTCATTTGCATCACAGTGGCATTTTGCGCTTCATCTAGAATCATGTATGCGCTATCCAATGTCCTGCCCCGCATATACGCTAGGGGAATAACTTCTATAGTCTTTTTTTCAAGAAGTTTTATCAATTTATTTTCAGGAAGCATCCTTCGGAGTGAATCATATAAAGGAGCTAAATAAGGATCAACTTTTTCGTGCAAATCGCCAGGAAGAAACCCAAGGCTCTCTCCTGCTTCAACTGCTGGTCTACACAGGATGATTCGATTCACTTCATGGTTTTCCAATGCCGCCACT
>CAXCBH010000212.1:0-2559 GCA_963980675.1 uncultured bacterium
CCATTATGAAAAAATGCCCAAAGACCGGCAAGACAAGGTAATTAAAGATCGGCAAACTGATGATGGGGAATCATGATAGAATTGGTGAGATGAATTTTTGGAAAAGCTAAATCCATATTTGATATGTTTTTCGTTTCGCATGTTTCACGCTAACTATCTTCCATGAAAAGATTGTGGGCTCCTTGGCGGATTGATTATATCCGTTCACCAAAAGAAGATGGATGCATATTTTGTAAAAAATCACAATCTAATGACGATCGAAAGAATCTCATTTTATATCGAGGAAACAAGTCCTTCGTCTTAATGAATCTTTATCCATATTCGAATGGTCATCTCATGATTTCCCCTTATGATCATACTGCAGATACCAACAGATTATCAAAGGACTGTAATTTGGAAATTATGGAATTAGCAAATGCATCTATGAATATTTTGAAAAATACCATGAACGTAGAAGGGTTCAACTTTGGTGCAAACCTTGGTAAAGCTGGTGGGGCTGGTATTGAAGAACATTTACATTATCATATTGTGCCTCGATGGCATGGTGACACTAATTTTATGCCCGTAGTTGGGCACACAAAAGTGATGGTTGAAGGATTAAAGGAAGCTTGGGATAGTCTAAAACTACACTTTGATAAACTAAAGGAAAGTACAAATGCTTGATTTCAGTCGAACTTGGGTACCCTATATATATTTGTATGGTGTTGGCGGAGGTATATTTTTAATTGGGATGTTTATCATCCTCCGATCAAGATCATTGAAGCTTGAGAGAGTTAGACATAAAGAATGGTATAAAGTTCTTATTTTTGGCTTTTTTTATTATATGGGGATTCATGGATTGTTTACATTCTCGGCCATAGGTGAAACGATGTTTGCGGCATTAATCGGTTTGATTATGATAGCCATGACGGCCAATTTGGTTTTCACATTGTTTAAAAAGCCTAAAGGAGTTGGATAATGGAAAGCGTTATTCAGACATCACCTTCTTTTTGGGTAATTATTTTTGGTTATTTTGCTCTCGTATTGGGGTTTGGTTCCTTTTTTGCCCGATATAATAAAACAACTCAAGATTTCTTTTTTAGTGGTCGCAGATTTTCATGGTGGCTAATTACCATGTCTATTGTGGCAACAGGAGTGGGAAGCCATAGCTTTTTAAAATATTCTGCAAAAGCATATGAGCATGGTTTTTCTTCTACCATGACCTATATGAATGATTGGTTCTTTATGCCGCTATTTCTTTTTGGCTGGTTGCCGATTGTTTATTATACCAAGATTCGGTCGATTCCAGATTATTTTGAGAGACGTTTTAACCCAGGAGTTCGTATTTTGGCAACAGTTGCAATTCTGGGTTATATGATTGGTTACATCGCAATTGGTTTTCTTACCATGGGAAAAACATTAGAGCCTCTCTTAGGAATAGACCTCTATACTATCATTTTTATTGTGGCAATAATATCAGGAATATATATCACATTTGGTGGACAAACAGCTGTGATATTCACAGATCTTGCACAAGGATTTATTTTAATTTTTGCTGGGATTTTGGTTTTTATACTAGGAATCAATTATGTGGGCGGTTTTGATATTTTTTGGGGTGCACTTTCTCCGGAATTCAAATTACCTTTAGCAAATTTTAATCAACCGGCAAATTTTAATTTTGTTGGTATTTTCTGGCAAGATGGTGTCGCAGGGTCAGTTGGGTTCTTGTTTATGAATCAAGGACTCATTATGCGGTTTATGGCCTGTAAGTCCGTCAATGAAGGTCGAAAGGCTGCTGCTTTCAATGTGTTGGTATTGCTACCAATTTCGACAGTTGTAGTTTCCAATGCAGGTTGGATTGGAAAAGCTATCAGCATAGTGACCCCAGAATCATGGAATACAACAACGCAATTGGATCATGTATTTACACAAGTTGCTTATTTAATTACTGGAAGTGAAGTCGTTTTTGCATTCGTGATTGCAGCTGTCGCAGCTGCATTGATGTCTACTGTAGATACATTGATCAATGCTGTGGCAGCTGTAGTAATTAATGATATTTATCGACCTATTGTAAAAGATAGAGATGATAAACATTATTTGAAGGTAGCTATGATTGTTTCTGCCGGGGCAACTGCCGTGGGAGCGTTGAGCACAATATTTTTTAACAATTTTCCAACATTATATGAAGCGCATGGATTTTTTCACAGTACAATGACGCCACCACTTGTTGTTGCCATATTTTTAGGCATATTTTGGAAACGTTATTCTACACCTGCAGCAATTGCTACTTTTTTGGGTGGTGCAATCTTGATGTGGGTTGGAAGTAAATATCCACAGATCTTTATTTCTCCCTTTGATCATGGAATTGAGTTTAATCCTGATCGTCCTTATTCATACATCCGTGCTTTGTATAATACTTTGGTTTGCGCTGGATCCGGAGTTATCGTTGGTCTTTTAACAACACCGCCATCCAAGGAAAAGATGGAAGGTCTAACAGTTTGGTCTTTAGATAAAGCTCGTGAGTTATTTAAAGGTTCTGCACCTAATGATCGTCCCGGTGAATCTCTCTTAGCCAAATGG
>CAXCBH010000213.1:0-2546 GCA_963980675.1 uncultured bacterium
ATATATCCAACTACTGGAATGGAACCGCAACGGAATGCCTTGGCAAGATCCTTGACCTTCCAATTTTTGGGTGAAAAACTTAAGGATGCACTTTCAATCTTATTCTCCGGTAAAGAACCACTCCCCGCTTCTACTTCAGAGTCCATCAGTGAAATTCCCAAATCTTTAATTGTTTTTTTCTGCAACGAATCCAAAACCTTTTTTCCACGGGTTTTTAATACCTTTCGCGATGTAGTTAGCATGGTGAGAGAGAGATTATCTTTCGAGAATGATTGGGATCGATAAGACCGCAACGTTTCTTCTAAAAGTCCGATGGTTACCTTATCACATCTTAAAACACGATATAATGGATTTTTCTTACAGGCATTGACCCATTTCTTGCGGCCTACCATGAGGCCGGATTGCGGTCCACCCAGAAGTTTATCTCCTGAGAATGAGATGATATCTGGCCCGCTATTTACAATGGATTTTACTGGGATTTCGTCCGCCAGACCCAACAGATTCATATCAAGCAGAGCACCGCTTCCAAGATCTGCCATGACGGGTATTTTATGTTTCTTACCAAGAATGACTAGATCAGACAAAGAGACTTCTTTGGTAAACCCTTTTACTACATAATTGCTGGTATGAACCCATAGAATCAATTTCGTTTTATTGGAAATGGCTTTTTCGTAATCTTTTAAATGTGTACGATTCGTGGTCCCAACTTCTTTCAAGATTGCACCACTTTTTTCAATTATATCAGGAATCCTGAAAGAGCCACCTATTTCCACCATTTGTCCACGAGAACAGATTACTTCTCCACCCTGAGCCATTTCATTCAAAGCTAGGAATACAGCAGCGGCATTATTGTTCACCACCATGCCCGCATCTGCACCACACATTGAACTCAATTGCTCATGGATCAAAGTTTGCCGATTACCGCGATTGCCGGATTCCAAATCAAATTCAAGATTAACATAACCATCCAAGCGATCCGCCAAATCTTTTAATTGTTTACCGCGAAAAGGTGCTCGGCCAAATCCAGTATGGAGTACAATACCAGTACCATTAATTACATTGACCAGTTTGGGAGCAGATTGTAATAATACTTGGGATGCAATATGACTTAATAACTCCCCCTTAGTTTTGGATAATTTCCCTTTCCTAATATTTGCCCTGATCTTTGTTAATTCCGAATTTATAATATATTTTATATAATCTTCATGAAGTAATATATTTCCATTCAGTTCAAGTAATACTTGATGTACGGATGGGCAGTCTTTCAGGGTGGTTTTCATAATAAGGGGCAAGAAGTTCTAACGAATCAGCCTTCAGTTCAAGGAGTTTGATTTTTTCGCTTCATTAAGAACCATCCGGCAATAACATTTCAATCGAATATTGATTGGTAATCCATCCACAAACAGCAGGTGCAATACCGCCAATCCCGAAACTCAAAAAGAATGAAATACCGTATCCTATCCCACGATGTGAACTGGGAGTCAATTCCGCTAATAATGCATTCGAGACGGGTTGATTTAAGAAATATACTATCCCTAACAAAATACTGGAAATGAGCAAACTCCATCCACTGGTGTATCCCATTAAGAATAAAAATGGCATATTTAAAATAACGATCCAAAATAAAAGGAAAGATCTGCTATATCGATCTCCAACATATCCACCAATGGTTTGTCCGAAAATACCTGACGTAAACACTAATGTTGTGAAAAATCCTGCTTTCAACGTTTCAGGCAACAACGCAAAAATACCCGTGGTTTGGGATCCAAATAATGAGGGCATATAGGTGGTGAATCCACCAAAAGAGAAGCCTAAAGCCGTCGAAATAACATAATAGAGGACAATTGATCGCTTATCTTTTATTTCAAATATTTCCTTTTTTGTTTCATCCTCAATAGGTTTATTACGTCTTTTAATCATGAAAAAAGTCACTAAAACCAGAATACCCTGTAAAATGATCCAAATCAGATAAGATACCCGCCAACTCCCAAATTCAGCTGCTGCTCCAGCAAATAAAGGCCCTAGAGCCAATCCTACGGATCCGGCCACACCATGAATTGCCATACCTTTGCTTAAATTCGTCAAACGACGGGAAAGAATCGTAAGTCCTGCTGGATGGTAAATACTGGATGCTAACCCTAAAATACCCAATCCAATCGTCATTTGAACTGGGGTCTTTGCAAGGATCAGACCCAAACCACCAATTATTGATCCAACCTGATAAATCAATAGCAAGACTCTTCCTCCGAGTTTTGCTTCCAGAAATCCTGCTGGAATAGCCCCTACACCAAACATAAATGCACCCGCCGAAGCCATTATTCCCAATGTATCCAAGCCTAAATCAAATTCATGGTGAAATAAAAGCATCAATGTTGGAAAGACCATCATTTGCGCATGTACAGCCAAGTGAGAAAAGGCTGTAACACCCATGACTATTTTGTTCTCTTTATTCATAGCAAAAAGCCCCTGCCGCAAACATTCGCTTCCGGAGGGGCTTCAATTGTTTTAAAAAAATAACTACCGTTTTTCTTCGATACGGGCTGCTT
>CAXCBH010000214.1:0-2502 GCA_963980675.1 uncultured bacterium
AAGACCAATCCCAAGCCATTTGAAATCGGTCGTTTTGGCGAATCCGCCGGTATTATTATTATTTGAGTCGCTCATAGATATAAGGAATGTGGTGATATTAAATATTAAAATCAACCCTTTGAATTAAATTTTTAGTTTCTTATTTAGATTCCCATCCTTTCCGACTAATTTTAAATAAGAATATGAAGCGATTCCGGCACAAACTTTTATTATTTCTTGTCTGTACAATTTCTTTTGGACAGGACTCTTCCCATCATTCATATAAATATTCCACTTTATTGGAGATTCCGGACCTATCGTTTTTCGATCAGGTTTATACGGGATTAGATATACTTGAACAAATGGATTTTAAACCATTAGCAGGGAAATCCATTGCCATTTTTACCAATCAAACTGCAGTAAATAGAAATGGTGACCATATTCTGGATCTTTTGAAGAATGCACCAGATGTAAAGGTGTCTGCCTTATTAGCACCTGAGCATGGGATCTGGGGCATTGACGATAGCCGGGCAACATTGGTTGGGCGAGAGCAAATTGATCCTGTCCATGGGGCACCTATTATTGATATGTTTAATAAATATGTTCATCCACCGCATTGGGTCATGGATAAGGTGGATCTAGTTTTGATTGATTTTCAAGATACAGGTTCACGGTATAGTACAATGATTGCCACCATGTCAAAATTATTAGAATCTGCATCAGAGCGGCGAATACCGGTGATGGTTTTGGATCGTCCAAATCCTTTACGGGGTGATATAGTGGATGGACCCATACCGCGAACAGAATTCCAATCTTATGAATCTTACCACCTTTTTCCAATTCGTCATGGTCTCACCTTGGGTGAAGCATCCATTATGATTAATGAAATGGGATGGATTAAAGATCTTAAACGAGTTGATCTTACTGTGGTGCCTATGTCAAATTGGAATCGTGAAATGTGGTATAATGAGACGAATATTACTTGGCGTCATACAACACCATTTCTTCGAAACGAAGAGAGTTTGCTAGCCTATGTTGGGATGGACCTTTTCCGGGGAACCAATATGAATATTGGTTTTGGAACGGAGACACCTTATATGGTTGTTGGTTCACCCTGGCTGGCCACGTCATTTTTGTTACAGAAACTCAATGATCAGAAGTTGAAGGGTGTTGAATTAAAAGCAGTAGTTTATCGTCCCACTGGATCCATCTATTACACACGCATTCCCCAATACGACGGTCAATCTTGCAGTGGAATTCAATTAATCATCACAGATCGGGATGAGTTTAGTCCAATAACAACTGCAACAACATTGATAATGTTGATTAACCAACTGCATCCCAGAGAATTTCAGTGGAAAGAAAATGGATATATTGACAAATTATTCGGTTCGGATTTATTAAGGTTGTTAGCTGCACAAAAGAAATCACCGGATTATTTGCCACCCCAATGGGCTCAAGATGTGTACAAATTCAACGAATTTAGACAACCATTTTTGATCTATTGATGCAACGACTATTCGTTCTTCTATTAATTGCAGATATTCTATTTGGGCAGATTCTTCCAACAGTTCCAAGCAATGTATTCCGTTTCTCTTATGGAAGCAGTATTTCCGAATCAGTATGGGATTTGGATGAACAATCTTTTGATCTTAGGGGAATAGGTCGACATTATTTTGACAATTTAACCCATAACGATTCTGTACGTTTTTCTTCCAATTATGACCTTTACCACAACGGCTCTTTAATGGTGGATTCTGTGAATACCATTGAAGAGTGGCTCACTCGATTCAATTCAGATTATGGATTCACTTTACCCGTTTTTGGAGCTCAGCTCATAGATACATCAAAAGGCGTTTCTCCTTCGGGCTTGTATTTGGAATCCAGAGACAAAAAAACAACTGGGAAAACATTTATGGTTGAATATGGACTATCCAATGAAGTGACATTAAGTGTTTCAGTACCTATCCTGGATTCTTACTCCATTGACCGATCGATTACAGATTATTCTCTTAAGGGGATGGATGATGTGGATGTTCTTTTGAATTATCATACAAATGCAAAAAGTGATTTTTATGATTTTATTCATTCGGGCAATTATTCCGGATTAAGAAGAGGTTTAAAAGATACGCTCAGTTCCATTTATGATACTTTTTATAAAAAGAGCAGTGAATTTTCTGTTTTATGGGCCACCCATTCTGGTAATGATCCACTGAATAATCTCCTTGTTGATGCACGGTTTATTCCACATGATATCGGGAAGGATACAGTCTCTTTATTTGATCTGGTTTCCTATTATTATCCAAGAGAACAAACGGGGTCCGGCGTGAATGATGTAACGGTGGGTGCCACGATATTATTGAAAGGAAAACCGACTTGGGCAACTGACGGCAAGATTAATGCGTTTTATGCACAGATTTTCTTAGGCATACCCTATGGAAAAACATTGTCTTCTTTTAATAAAGTTGGATCAAAGCAATTCACCGAACCAAAAATCGGTAATGGCGTTAGCAGATGGTCCAT
>CAXCBH010000215.1:0-2464 GCA_963980675.1 uncultured bacterium
CGTCGAATGTCCAATAAATAGAATTCTAATTCAACCGCCACTACTGCGGTGAATCCTGATTCTTGAAATTGATCAATAATTTGTGTAAGAACTTGGCGAGGATCGGCAAAAAATGGATTACCATCCGCTTCGTGCATAGTCATCAATACTTGGGCCATTGATTTTTTATACCATGGCGATTTGGATAAAGTCCCTGGGATAGGACGACACACTCGGTCTGAATCTCCTTGTGCAATCCCCAAGCCAGTTTCTTCCACAGTAGCACCTGTAATATCGCCAGCAAAGACCGATGCAGGCAGGAGGAGCCCTTCTTGGAAAACTTTTTCTAAGGCACTGGTTTGGATACGTTTACCACGTAAAACACCATTTAGGTCTGCAATTAGGAGATCTATGCCTTTTAGATCTGAATACTTTTTCAGAAATCGGTTGTAATTATCAGGTTTTATATGTGCCATGAGATTGTTCTCACATTTAAATTATTGCGCTATATCTATGCAAAGACTAACAAATCAAATGCTTTGCAGCAAGCATTGAGTCTATAACGTTAATTTAAAATATGAATAAGCCACTTATTGGAATATCTACTTGTTTTGAGAAACAGGGTGCCCATTATTATCATCAGACAGGCGATAAATATATTGCTGCTATTTCGAATGTATTCAATGGATTACCTCTATTAATTCCTGCAATTGGAACCAAACTCCACCGGCAAAAACTTTTAGAAAGTCTGGATGGCATTTTGTTTACAGGAAGTTATTCGAATGTTGAACCTCATCATTATGGAGGCCCTGAAAGTGATGATGAGACAAAACATGACCCAAAACGTGATGCCACAATGTTACCCTTGATAAAGGATGCAGTTGATTCCGGAATACCAATATTAGCTATTTGTCGAGGGTTTCAGGAAATGAATGTGGCTTTGGGAGGAACTCTCCATCAAAAGATTCACAAAATCCCGGATATGATGGATCACAGGGAAGATTCGACTTTGGATTTAGATGGGCAGTATGGATTCTCTCATAAAATTTCTATCACCCCTCATGGGATCTTGGACCAAATTTCTGATGATAAAAAGCCATGGGTTAATTCGGTTCACTGGCAGGGGATTAATCAACTGGGAAATGGACTAACCGTTGAAGCCACCTCACAAGATGGGTTGGTGGAATCATTTTCTGTCACTGGTTCTCCATCGTTTGCATTGGCTGTTCAATGGCATCCTGAATGGAAGGTTATGAAGAATCCGTTTTATAAATCAATATTTGAAAAATTTGGTGATGCATGCATCACTCATGGATAAATAGAAGGAATAATAATGGCAAGTTATAATACACAGCAGTTGCAAGATATGGATGGGCAACATCATATTCACCCCTTTACGGATCACAAAGCATTAATGGAAAAGGGGACGCGAATCATAACCCGTGCAGATGGTGTATATCTATGGGATTCCGATGGGAACAAGATATTGGATGGTATGGCGGGACTTTGGTGTGTGAATGTGGGATATGGACGACAGGAATTAGTGGATGCTGCCACAGATCAAATGCAAGAATTACCTTATTATAATAACTTTTTCCAGACAACACACCCACCAGCAATCGAGCTATCAAAAGCATTGGTGGATATTTCTCCATCCCAATTCAACCATGTGTTTTTCACGAATTCTGGTTCCGAGGCAAACGACACAGTTGTTCGGATGGTTCTTCACTTTTGGGCATTAGAAGGTAAACCAGAGAAAACGGTCATTATAAGTCGGGAAAACGCTTATCATGGTAGTACCGTTGCCGGTTCCAGTCTTGGTGGAATGAAGGGGATGCATGCCCAAGGTGGCATATTGCACGATATTGAACATATTGCCCAACCATATTGGTATCGCAGCGGTAGTGAATTGGATCCCGAAGAATTCGGATTGAAAACTGCCCAGGCTTTAGAAATACGTATCAGAGAGATTGGGGAAGATCGTGTGGCAGCCTTTATAGCTGAACCTGTTCAGGGTGCCGGCGGTGTGATCATTCCGCCAACTACCTATTGGCCCGAAATTCAACGGATCTGTAAAAAATATGGGATTCTATTAATTGCAGATGAAGTAATCACCGGATTTGGTCGTATTGGCGAATGGTTTGGTTCAGAGCATTTTGATATCGAAGCAGACCTCATGCCCATTGCCAAAGGACTGTCATCTGGGTATTTGCCCATTGGTGGTCTAATGGTTGGGGATCGTGTAACGGAAACTGTGATTAATAAGGGGGGCGATTTTAATCACGGATTTACCTATTCTGGCCATCCTGCAGCATGTGCCGTAGCATTAGAAAATATCCGCATTCTAAAAGATGAAAAAATTATAGAAAAAGCTAAACATGAGTTAAGCCCCTATCTTCAAAAAAAATGGCTGGCATTAGGTGACCATCCAATGGTAGGTGAAGCAAGAGGGATAGGCATGGTAGGTGCATTAGAATTGGTAAAA
>CAXCBH010000216.1:0-2435 GCA_963980675.1 uncultured bacterium
CGCCTTGACCCCGGAACGAGCTACAGCCTAAGCTGCAGCCATGTAGCCGTAATCGGCAACTATAGGTATTGACAGATGATTAAGGAGGTAACTATCATCCTCCGCGTGCAGTCCGACATATCTCATATCCCGTCGATACCGATCGCCCCCATTTTCAAAAAGCATTATAATTTAAGGTAGTTCCAGAAACGAGAAAAGGCTTCCAGCGCCAACCCGAAGCCTTTCCAATAAAGCTGAAATTCTTGTTTATCAACTTTAATCTACTTGTCATCCTCTTTTATAAAAAATTCTTATTAATAAATTCTTACCAAAAAGAGGCCAACGATTATAGACCAAATTGAAAATTAAGCGCAACCTTTAAAGTGAATTATTTTTAACTTTTTCCAATGAAATCTTATTATGTTTATATTATTGAGCTAGACCCTGCCGTTGCCGATCTACGCAAATTCAGAGCAAAAAACCCAAAATATATCAAAGGGAATGGCTGCGTTTATGTTGGGCAATCATCTAGAAAACCTAACATTCGATTTGAACAGCACAAAGAAGGTTATAAATCCAATAAATATGCACAACAATTCGGATTAAAACTTCGGCCAGACCTTTTTGAGAAATATAATCCGATTCCTACCCGGAAGGATGCGGAAGAAATCGAAGAAATGTTAGCTAAGGAATTGCGAAAACGCGGGTTAGGTGTATGGTTCAATTAATTAAATTATTTTATAAACAAATAAAGAAAAGATTCGCTACATTTTTCCACTCATGAGCGCTATTCGAGATAAAATAAAGGTCATCATCTTCGGAACAGACACCCGGGGAGGGAAACTGTTCGATGTTGTTCTCATCGTTACAATCATATTAAGTATTCTCATGGTCTTGATGGATAGTGTTGCAGAATACAATCAGAAATACGGTGAAATATTTCACGTAGCAGAATTGATTATTACTCTCTTATTCACAATTGAATACCTTTTGCGTATTTATTGTATCCGTCGCCCAGCTAGTTATATTTTTAGTTTTTTCGGTATTATAGATTTTTTGGCACTCATCCCAACTTATTTAAGCATGATCTTACCTGGGACCGAAGTCTTGACTGTGATACGTGTATTACGGGTTCTGCGCGTCTTTCGGGTTTTAAAACTGGTTCAGTTTATGGGGGAGGCAGACCTTTTGATGAAGGCTATGGTTGCAAGCAGGCGCAAAATATTTGTTTTTCTCTTTTCTGTGATGAATGTCGTAATCATTCTTGGGTCAGTCATGTATTTGATTGAAGGAGAGACTGCTGGGTTTACCAGCATCCCCCGAAGCATTTATTGGGCAATTGTTACACTAACAACCGTTGGTTACGGCGATATTTCTCCCATGACCAATCTTGGACAAAGTATTGCTGCTCTCATTATGATTATCGGTTACAGCATCATCGCTATTCCCACAGGAATTGTAACTTCTGAACTTAATTTTATGTCTAAAGAACCCGAAAGAATCGAATGTATTGTTTGCGGGGATGAAAACCAAAATGATGATTCTAAATTTTGCTCCCATTGCGGATCAAAGTTGACAAACCAGAAATAGCATTGCCTTACAGCCCCAACAAAAATCCTATTAACCAATCCCGACGCCCACAGTTGGATAAAGATGATCAATGGATTATTCAATTTTTGAACGAGATACAGGTTGGCCACATCAGCACTCGTGATGGAAAACAGCCTTTTATTAATCCTTCATCTTTTTGGTACAGCCCTGAAAATCACGAGATTTACTTCCATTCCAACGCTTATGGCAGAATGCGTTTTAATGCTGACCAACATCCTGAAGCCTGCTTTGAATGTTTCAAATCTGGACGGCTTCTTCCCTCCAACCTAGCCTTGGAAGTGAGCTTCCAGTATGAATGTGTTATTGCATATGGAAAGATCCGTGTCATTGAGAAATTGGATGAAAAACGGGATGTATTGAACGGGCTTCTTGAAAAATATTTTGGCGAATTGAAATCCGGAAAGGATTACCGTCCCATCACTGATGAAGAGTTGAAACAAACCTCCGTTTATGGAATAAAGATAAATGCCTGGAATGGAAAACAAAATTGGATGGATAAAGCAGACCAGGCTGAAAATGGAGAATGGCCCGACCTTGACCCGAAATGGTTTGATTATTATTAGAAATACTTCTTCCAGGCTTCCGTTGATTCCGGCCAGCGGGCAGTAACTTTTTTCAAATTTGTCCAAAAACCCACACCGCTTTTCCCTGTTATATCCCCGTGGCCATATTTTGATTCATTCCAGCCACCAAAACTATAGGGTTCCCGTGGTACCGGTACACCAATATTGATCCCGATCATCCCTGCAGAAGCTGATTCAGAAATGGTTTTGGCTACTTGTCCTGATGTGGTAAATACGGCAGCCGCATTCCCATACTGATTCCCATTTTCAATCTTCATGGCG
>CAXCBH010000217.1:0-2427 GCA_963980675.1 uncultured bacterium
GTAGATTTACTTATTCTACAACTTTAAGCCCCACATTCGTGGGGTTTTTTGTTTGTTCTATGATGAGTAGATTTAGACGTGATTAATTGCATCAAATTACTACTATTTATTGTTATTGATCTTCGACTGTGTACACAATTATAGAACTCATAAACACTTATTAAAGTAAATAATGACATTTATTAAATCCATTCAAACTAGTGAAAACAAAATTATTTTAAAACAGCTTGGGAAACCTGCTCCAGAATTATTGATCACTGATCAGGAATGCATTTCAATTGCTTTTCTGGATACGGAAACAACGGGTGTGAACAGAGCGAATGATAAAATCATTGAACTGGCACTCAAAGTGGCAACATTCGAAAAGTCATCTGGAATGATAATTTCCATTGACCAAGTATATGAATCATTCAATGAGCCTGGCGAAGAGATAAGCAAGGAAATAACGTTGCTTACCGGTATTAATAATGATATGGTTCAAGGACAGTCCATCGATTGGGAAATGGTTAATACTATCCTTAAGGATACTGAAATAATAGTGGCACATAATGCATCTTTCGACCGTGCTTTCGTGGATAAACATTTATCTGTATCACATAATAAGATCTGGGTCTGCTCTATAAATGATATAGATTGGTTGGGCAGGGGGTTTTCCAGTTCCAAACAGGAACTTCTATGCTATTGGCATGGTTTTTATTTTGAAGCCCACCGAGCCATGAATGATGTAGATGCTCTTATACATCTTTTGACCCACTCATCATACGATGTTGACAGGCCAGTGCTTGAACTCATAGAAAATTCTCAAAAACCAACTTATGTCATTTTTGCTACTAATTTTAATTATGACCCTGTTAAGAAGGATACAGTGAAAGCAAATAAATACAAATGGAATGCGGGGGATAAAATTTGGTACAAGAATGTAAACTTTGATAATCTTGAAAGTGAGAAGGAATGGTTAACTGAAGCTATCTATGATTTTCATTTTGAAGGGCGAGTTGAAGAAATTAATCCTATCGATAAATATAAATTATAATCAATTGTCTCTACGTCTCAACTCATTCATTTTCATTTTATCGATTCTGTATTCTGCTCCTTTGAAAGATGCGGATATTACAGAATTTATAGAAGCCCGCTATGCCGGTGCTGATTCCATTGTGTATTCCATGATCTCCGAAGACTTTAGGTATTACCATACGCCCTATATTGGGTTAGGTATATTCACAGAATATTCAGATGGTAGCTTACTAGTTACCGGTATTGTGGATGATTCACTACAAACAATGCTGGATATTGGTGATCTGATCCACGAAATGAATGGGAAGGTTGTATCTGCAAATTCTCCTGTCATTACAGGAAGAGCAGGAGATGGGCAAAGATTAATTTTGACAAAGAAAGGTGACTCCACATTTACTGAAATGATTGTACCCTTGATCCTGGTTCAGTTTTCACAAAATGATTCTCTTTTTCTAGCAGATTTGAGACCCTACGCAGACATATGGCACGATTACCATATTGAGATTCTTGATATAGTTTCAGAAAAAGAAAAGGCATCAGTCTATTATCATTGGGAAGGTTCCCGTGAAGAGGGTGGACCTGTATATCACTTTTATGCTTTGGAATTAATATATTTCTATAAAAAGACAGAACTAATTTATAAAATAGAAACTCTTTGGTCTGAGAAACAATTTAGGGATCAGTTTAAGTAATTTCTTCTATTTCCAGAATCATTTCCCTGTGAATTTTTGGATTTGCCACTAAAATATTATTATCATAAATAGAATAATCTGATCCATCCATTTGAGATACAACACAGCCTGCTTCCTGTGCAATTAAAATACCTGCAGCTGAATCCCAAGGTTTTAGATCAAACTCCCAGTATCCATCCACTTTTCCCGAAGCAACGTGGCAGAGGTCTACCGCAGCAGCGCCAAGTCGCCTGACACCATGGGATTTATCAGTAAAAGATTTGAACAAGGCCATATTTCTCTCCCACAATTCACAATGTTCATAGCCAAAACCTGTTACCAGTAGGCTTTTTTCAATTGAGCCTGTTTGTGAGCAGGTAAAGGGCTGGCCTTCGCACCAAGCGCCTTCATCTTTTATTGCAGTATAAAGTTTGGTGTTTGGCATTTCCAGCACAACTGCAATCAAAGGTTTGTTTTGAAAAAATAATCCAATAGAAACGGCAAAGGAAGGATAACCATGTACAAAATTTGTTGTACCATCTAAAGGATCAATAATCCAGAGAAAGTCAGACTGGAAAGATTCTTTCTCAGATTCTTCTGCTAATAAATCATGGTCTGGGTAGGATGCACGAATAATGGATTTAATTATGTTTTCCGAATGAAGATCTGTTTCGGTAACAAGATCTGTTTTCCCTTTATGATTTGCCACCCTGGGCTTTTCCAGAGCTTCCATGATGATATG
>CAXCBH010000218.1:0-2426 GCA_963980675.1 uncultured bacterium
ACCCGGTTCCTTCCATGGTATAGAAATTCCACCGATTCCGGACCTAGGCCCACTTGCTAACCAACGTATATCGTTAGCGATCTTGAACAAGGATACAGCAACCACTTTCAATGCTCCTGATAATTCAACAATACAATCTTGCCCACCCAATGCTTCAAATTTATTTTCAGCAGACCGAAATGGTAATCCTGTGATTTCAGCGATTTCTTTCGCCACAGCAATACCAAAACCTTCTACAGAATTAATTCCCGTACCAACTGCCGTTCCGCCCATGGCCAATTCGTAACAATGGTCCAATGCTTTTTCTACACGGTTCAATCCATGATCCAAGGCAGAAACATATCCTGAAAATTCCTGGCCAAGACTCAGAGGTGTGGCATCTTGCAAATGGGTTCTACCTAGTTTAACAATAGTCGAAAATGCCTTTGATTTTTCATTCAATGTATCCCGTAACTGTTGTATAGCCGGAATTAACTGCTGGTGGATGCTCTCCACAGAAGCAATATTAATAGCAGTTGGGAATGTATCGTTGGTGGATTGGCTCATATTTACATGGTCATTAGGGTGTACGGGATCTTTACTGCCTAATTCTCCACCAAGCATTTCAATGGCCCTATTCGCAATCACCTCATTGAAATTCATATTGGTTTGTGTCCCGGAACCTGTCTGCCAGACCACCAACGGAAAATGATCATCTAATTTCCCTTCAATGACTTCACCAACTGCATTATGTATGGCTGATTTTGTGGATTCTTCCAGAATCCCGAATTCGTTATTTACAGAAGCGGCGGCTTTTTTTAAAATCCCATAAGCGCGTATGAATTCTCGTGGAAACCGTTCTCCACCTATCTTAAAATTTTCGAAAGATCGCTGAGTCTGTGCGCCATAGTATCGATCAGAAGGTACTTCGACCGGGCCGATACTATCCCGTTCTGTACGTGTTTTCACTTCAGTCTACAACCCATGTATCACCAGAATTCAGAAGATCCTGAACATTGCCTGGCCCTTTGGTTTTAATGGCTAATTCGATCTGGTTCACAATATCCTGGTTGTAAGTTGTTTTGTCTATACAATAAATAACACCAATGGGTTCAGGAAGTGTGGGGTGAGATGTCCAGTTAGCAATAATATGAGCCAGATCCAGATCCGTTTCATTGTGCACTAAAATATCATCAATACTATTTTTTTCCATATCCACAACTTTGGGTTTAAATCCATCCAATTTAATCCCTTTTGTTCCTTGTGCAAAAACCATGGGTTCACCATGCTTTAATTCGATCACATTACTAAATTTTTCCGCACCTGTATATTCTTCAAAAGCAGCATCATTAAATATGTTACAATTCTGATAAATCTCGATAAAGGAACCACCGTCATGATTATAGGATCGTTCTAACATTGCTGCCAGGTGTTTTTGCCAGCGATCAATGGTTCGTGCCACAAATGTTGCTTGTGCACCCAAAGCCAGTGATGGCGGATTCAGTGGATAATCAATAGATCCATAGGGAGATGCTTTTGTCTTTTTTCCCTGCTCAGATGTTGGCGAATATTGCCCTTTTGTCAATCCATAGATCCGATTATTGAACATTAAAATATTGACATCCATATTCCGACGCAATACATGCATAAAATGATTTCCACCAATGGAGAGCCCATCTCCATCTCCAGTAACAACCCAAACAGACAGGTCCGGATTGGCAATCTTCACCCCCGTCGCCACTGCAGGTGCACGACCATGAATGGAGTGAAATCCATAGGTATTCATATAATAAGGAAACCGACTGGAACACCCAATACCAGATACAAAAACAAATTCTTCCCGTTTCCGACCAAATGAAGGCATGTTCTTTTGGGTTTGGGCTAAAATCGCATAATCACCACACCCCGGACACCAGCGTACTGCTTGATCGGATTCAAAATCTTTCTTTGTTAATAAAGGTGCTTGTACATCAGTCATAATTTTAGCCTATTGTTTTTTTAATAGTTTCTACAATTGTTGATGCGCCGATAGGACGACCACGGACAAGGTTTAACCCTTGTGCATCTACAAGGTACTCAGAACGAATTAACCGCAGGAGTTGTCCTAAATTGATTTCCGGAACCAAAACATTTTTGAATCCGATAATGATCTCGCCCAAGTCTTTTGGCAATGGATTAATCCAACGAAGATGAACATGGGAGACCTTTTTCCCTTCTTCATTCAGAGTTTCTACGGCTGATCGACAGGCACCATAGGTACCACCCCAACTCAACACAAGCATATCGCCATGATCTTCTCCAAAAACTTCTAAAGGTAGAATATCATGCTGGATCCGGTTTACTTTCTCCTGCCTTAACTCAACCATTCTGTGGTGGTTTTCAGGATCGTAGGACACGTGTCCTGTATTTTCTGCTTTTTCAATTCCACCTAAACGATGCTCAAGCCC
>CAXCBH010000219.1:0-2415 GCA_963980675.1 uncultured bacterium
TGATCTGCAAGATCTTTAAAATGGTCGTCATAAAACATTTCTCGAAGAGAACGTGCACCATACCAAAATGAAACTTTTCGTCCTGTTTTCAGAGTTTGGAATAAGTGAAATAAATGGGATCGCATTGGCGCCATGCCGGCACCTCCACCGATGTAAACCATTTCCCGATTCGTTTCCTTTATAAAAAATTCACCATAAGGCCCAGAAATAGTTACTTTATCTCCTGTTTTCAAATTAAAGATATAAGAAGTTGCCAAACCAGGAGGTACATCATTCCATAGCGGCGGCGGCGGCGTAGCGATCCGAACATTTAACATAATGCGGTTCCCTTCGGCTGGATGATTTGCCATAGAAAAGGCACGGAATATCGGCTCATCATTATTAGCAACCAAATTCCAAATTTTATATTTATCCCAATCCGGATGATATTCATCCTCTACATCAAAATCCTTAAATAACAAATTTCTGTATTCTGGAATATCAATCTGGATATATCCACCAGCTTGGAAATTAAGGCTCTCCCCTTCAGGTAAATCCAATACCAATTCTTTGATAAAAGTGGCAACGTTCTCATTAGACTTGACAGTGCATTCCCATTTCTGAATACTGAAAATTTCGTCAGGCACATGGATATTCATATCTTCCTTCACCTTTACCTGGCAGGCAAGACGCCAATTTTCCTTTGCTTCGTTCCGAGTGATATGACCCGTTTCAGTTGGAAGTATCCCACCACCACCATCTAAAACCTGACATTTGCACATGGCGCAAGTTCCGCCACCACCACATGCAGATGGAAGATAAATGGTTTCATTTGCTAATGCAGATAATAGTGTCCCGCCAGGACGAACCTTAAATTTTTTATCTTCCTCATCATTCACAGTAATTGTCATTTCACCTTGGGGAAGAAGTTTACTTTCTGCAAAATTAATAATGAGAACCAAAACCAGGATCACCCCAGTAAAAACTGCAATGCTTAGAAGAGTCAATTCCATTAGAGATCAATTCCGGAAAAAGCCATAAATGCCATGGATAAAAGTCCCGTTAGAAGCATGGTGATTCCCAATCCACGAAGTTTGGCAGGTACATTTGAATAGCGCAAGCGATGACGAATGGAAGCCATGGAAACGATGGCTAAAAAAAAGCCCATACCAGACCCAAAACCAAATACGGTGGATTCCAATAAAGTATATTCTCTTTCAACAAGAAAAAGTGATCCGCCAAGGATTGAACAATTCACTGCGATCAAGGGCAGAAATATGCCAAGATTATAATATAAAGTCGGGGAGAATTTATCCAGAATCATTTCCACTAATTGAACGATGGCAGCGATGACGGCAATAAATACAATAAAATTCAGGAAACTCAAGTCCACATCCGGGAAACCAGCCCAAGCCAGAGCACCATCCTGCAGAAAATAATTGGAGATTGCCCAGTTGGCGGGTGCTGTTATTGTCAATACAAATACCACTGCAAATCCGAGACCAATAGATGTATCAATCTTCTTAGAAATTGAAAGGAATGAACACATGCCAAGAAAATAGGCTAGCAGGATGTTCTCAACGAACATGGCTTTGGTGGCCAGACTGATATAATGTTCCACGCCTATTCCTCTTCGATGTCCGCTGATATCCGGTGGCCCCAGACAATTAAGCCTAATATAATGAATGCCCCAGGTGACAACGACATGAGTCCCATATTCTCATATCCGGCAGCATAAGCAGAATCTGGGATGATTTGAAATCCATAAATCGTTCCACTACCCAGTATTTCCCTAAAAAAGGAAACAACAATCAAAATACCACCGTAACCCAGTGCATTTCCTAACCCATCCAAAAAAGATTTACCGGGAGAATTTTGCATAGCAAATGCTTCGGCCCGCCCCATGACAATACAATTGGTAATAATCAATCCCACAAAAACAGTAAGTTGTTTGCTGATATCATAAAAGTATGCTTTAAGGATTTGATCGGTAAAAATTACTAGAGATGCGATGATAGAAAGTTGAACTATGATCCTAACTTTTCCTGGGATCAGATTACGAAGTAAGGAAATCAACGTATTGGAAATAGATAAAACGGCAACTACAGCCAGTGTCATAACCACTGCCGTATCCATTTTCACAGTAACAGCCAAGGCTGAACAGATTCCTAATACCTGGAGTGTAATAGGATTATTTGCACTTAATGGATCTGTGAAAGCCTGTTTAGATTTTTTTTCAAGTAATCCCATTAACTTTGTCTAACCCTTACTTGTTTAAAAAAGGGTTCATATTTTCTAAGATCATCTTTCAAGAAAAACTCCAATCCTTTTCCAGTAATTGTAGCGCCGGAAATACCATCTACTTTATGATAGGCTTCCTGATCATCAGATTCAACCTTCCCTTTAATAACATGAATACCAACCAATTGATCATTT
>CAXCBH010000220.1:0-2406 GCA_963980675.1 uncultured bacterium
ACTGCCACGTAGAACAGGCGCCGTTCTTCCTGGTAATGGTGCTCTTTCGGTGTTAAATCAGTTTTTTCTGCATAAGCTAGCCATTCATCAGGTGGGCGGCTGATTCGCTTTGTAGAACGAAAATTAAGCGGAAAACTGCCACTCCGTTGAAAGGGAAGCAATACCACGGGAAATTCACCGCCTTTTACACCGTGAACTGTATTAACGATTACACCTTCAAGGTGTCGGTAGGTAGATGGCTGAATGGAAGGTAGTTTTCCGGAAGTCATCATAGCTTCTATATAAATATTAAAAGAAAATAGGCTGTGATTACTTTTATTTCTCCGTGTGAAATCCTGGGCTCTTTTTAAAAGGTCTCCCACATTCAAGAGTACAAAATGATCATCCAGATCGTATTTTTTTGCAGATGTTTTTAATATTTTCAAATGTTCCGTAATTCCCCACAGCATTTCACCAGCGGATCGTTTTGGGGAGATGTCTTTAAAATGCTGAATGGAAGCTAGGATAGGCAGAATTGATGGAAATTTTGATTGTAATGTATTATTTGATTTAATGATCTCAAGCCTGGGAGTAGGGTCCCGTTTATCAAAAGAGTGAAAAAGAGAGTGAGCCGTTTCATATCCACACCGTTTTTCAAAAATTCGGTATAAGGCAGAATCCTGATGCGTTCCATTTCCAATCACCTGGCACCATGCTATAATATCTCTGATAGAAGATATATTAAAAAAACTCGGCCACTTTGTTTGTACCGGTATTCCTGCCTGATTTAATGCATGAACGATGGTAGCAGATTGGGAATGTGTTCTGCATAAAACAGCAATATCGCTATATTTTTGTCCATTTTCAACCAGGGTCAATATTTCTCGGACAATGAATTCAACCTGCTCATTTTTATTTCCCCAAAATCTAACAGGCATAATTGGTTCAGTATTAACTTTAGACAGCAGAGTTTTTTCCATCCTATCCACATTATTTTTTATACTTTCATTGGCAATATTCAGAATGGGTTGTGTGGATCTGAAATTCTCTTCCAAAGAGACAGGTAAAAATTCAGGATGGTGACCATATCGATCCTTAAATGCCTGGATGTTATATGAATTGGCACCGCGGAAACTATAGATCACCTGATCATCATCACCCACAACTGTTATATATTTTCGTTCTCCAGCAACCAGAGCAATAATCTCGTTCAATGCATAATTATTATCCTGGAACTCATCCACAATAATGTGTCGGAATTGATCTTGAACTTTCTTAAGAACCAGTGGGTCAGATTTCAATAGTTTATAGGCAGAGAGGATCATATCACCATAATCCACCACATTGATCCGTTTTTTCCAGTCCTGGAATTGGGGATAAATATTTTTTATGTCACGAAGCTGATTGGCGATCTCTGCGGTCATGAGTCCATCTTCATCTACATCAGGAATGTCCATTTTCCCTGGGTCGATCAATTCATCCCGCATACGGTTAAAAAAGGGAATAAGGCTATCTGTTACAGCACGCTGTGGATCTAACGGAAATTCGTCTGACTCAAATTGTAATTCGTCAAATCGTTCCAGGAGCATATGAATTGCTTCACTTTCATCAAATAATTGGGGGAGTGACCCATCACCGAATTCTTTTAATATACCAAAACAAAAGGAATGAAATGTATTGACGGTCATCGTATGTGCGTAGGAACCTACACGATTAACGATACGGGTTTTAAGCTCTCTGGCAGCTTTTTCTGTGTATGTGATAGCGAGAATATTTTTCGGATTAACTTTATAATGCTCTATGAGGTACACAATCCGGTTTTCAAGTGTGAATGTTTTTCCCGTCCCGGCACCGGCCAATATCATAAGTGGACCGGGAGGGTGTGTTATAGCTGATAATTGCTTAAAATTCGGGGTAGGTATTTTTGTTAGCATTGCCATAAAGAATCATACAATAAAAAATATGTGGATAGAAGATAAGAAAGATTCTCTCAAGGATAAAATGGCAATGGTTAATACAGAAAAACTTTTTTAACCTTTGGCTATGGCGGGCGTCTTATAAAACGTAATGACATGCAAAATGACCATGAACTCATACAGGACTACCAAAATGGAAACTTATCAGCGTTTGATGAAATTGTCCGACGCCATCTTTCCAATACCATTGGATTCTTTTACAATATTACACAGGATCAAATGGCTTCTGAAGATCTGGCACAGGATGTTTTTTATAAACTTTATAGACATCTTAAAAAATTTAGATTTGAATCTGCGTTTACAACCTATCTGTACCGAGTCAATATGAACACAGTAAACACGTGGCTCACTCGGAATAAATGGAAAAATTTTCTACATTTGGAAGAAGCACCGGATCGCGGAGAGTATGATTCATCCCTGGAAAATGAATGGACACGAAAGGAATTGTGGG
>CAXCBH010000221.1:0-2379 GCA_963980675.1 uncultured bacterium
TGCCTGGATATTTTCTTCTGCAACGTTAGGCTCCATTCCGAGAAAATGGGGATGGAGCACTGTTTCTAATCCTTCCACAGCTTCCTGGATTGGAATGATCCTATAATCAATACTCAAATTATCGGCTAATGCCTGGGCATCAGATAAACTATGATCACTTGAATATTTGGATGGCAACGAGATACCATGAATATTTTCTGCACCCAAAGCCTCTGCAGCAATTACACCAACCAGAGCACTATCAATCCCGCCTGAGAGTCCTAAAACAGCTTCAGTGTGGCCAGTCTTCTTAAAATAATCTGACACACCGAGACATAACGCCCGGAACATTTTTTCTTCTCTTGGTTTCACTTTCAATTCCACAACATGGTCTGACTCAAGATCAATCAAAACCAGATCTTCTTCAAATGCTTTACCTTGTCCCAGACAATCTCCGCGTGAAGAAAATGCTAATGATTCACCATCAAAGATCAGTTCGTCTTGTGCACCCACCATGTTACAATAAATAAATGGAAGTTTTGTTTCCTGTACTTTTTCCTGTATTAGGTCTTTCCGCCTGAATAGCCTTCCTTCGTGATAGGGAGATGCAGAAATATTGATGAGTACATCTGCACCCTTATCTTTTTGAATTTGACTTACCTTACAATCATAATGGTGATCCCAAAGGTCTTCACAAATTTGAACACCAAGATTAACCTGTTTCCCTTTAACTGGAATGGGAATCACTTTAGGTTCATCACCGCTAGTGAAATATCGTACTTCATCGAAAATATCGTAGGTAGGGAGCAAAATTTTGTCTGTTGTTGATTGCAATTTCCCATCAAAGCAAACTGCTGCAGAATTGAATAATCTACCATTCTCTTTTCTAACAAATCCAAAAATCAATGGAATGGATGATACTAATGCAATCTCATTTAAATTCAATAAATTTTGGTCAACAAACCCATCTTCCCAAAGTAAATCCTGAGGCGGATAACCGCTTATTACTAACTCTGGATATACAATAATATCTGCATTAAGACCAATACTATTTTTATAATACTTTAATAGAATATTGCGATTGTAATCAAAGTCACCAACGATGGGATTGATTTGGCAAATTGCAATCTTCATTTCACAATATCAAATGAATTAAACTCATTTTCAGCAGGGAACCATTCTATACTTAGCTTATCTACTTTTGCCAGCGGTGGGCCGTTCTGAAGCCATCCAGTAAATTCTGTAAGATTATCTATATTCCCTTCAGCAATGATCTCTACAGCATTTGTAAATAAATTTTTCACCCAGCCATTTAAACCCAATTCCAATGCTTTAGCTTGAGCTTGTTTCCGAAACCAAACTCTCTGAACTTTTCCTGAAATCATTACATGTATTCTAAACATACTTCAATTCTTTTTTGAGTTTGGAAATTACATCTTCCGGCGATTCAGCTTGGATAACAGGATTAATATCCCATGTTTTATATCCGATCACGGGTTTATCGAGTTGGAACGCATAAGCTATCTCACTCATAGTGCCGTATTGTCCAGAGACTGCGATTGCAGCATCACAATTATATGCAAGTACTGCATTTCGTGCAATATCCATGCCTGTGGCAATTGGTATTGTTAAGTAATCATTTCCTTCATCTAATTCTTTCCCCTTCAGAATTCCAATAACTGTACCACCTGCTTTAGAAACACCTTTTGAGATTGCTTCCATAACACCTTTTCCACCTCCACAAAAAACAAGAAACCCTTCCTGAGCTAAAAGACGTCCAACTTCGACAGTATTTTCATATACTTCAGGTGTGATATTGCGTCCGCCAAAAACAGAAATTCTGCCATTAATTTCCATTAAGGTTCTAATCGGGTCATGGTTCTGGGAAATGGAATTGTTTCACGAATATGTTTCGTGCCACAGATCCAAGCCACAGTTCTTTCTAAACCTAGCCCAAATCCAGAGTGTGGAACTGAACCGTATTTCCGGAGATCTAAGTACCATTTAAACGGTTCCATAGGCAAATCCTGATGTAAAATTCTTTTTTTGAGAATATCGATGTCATCTTCTCGCTGACCTCCGCCAATAATTTCGCCATATCCTTCAGCAGCGATCATATCTACACCTAATGCAAACTTATCATTATGTTCATCTCGTTTCATATAAAATGCTTTAATACCAGCGGGCCATCGATGTATCATAATTGGTTTATCGAATTGTTCGGAAAGAAGTGTTTCATCCGGCGAACCAAAGTCACTTCCATATTCAAAGTTACTACCCTTGTCATTCAAGATTTTCACAGCTTCATCGTAAGTAATTCGTGGGAATGGTGGTACCACAGCTTCTAATTTGGAAATATCCCGTTCCAATGTTTTTAATTCCGATTGACAATTTTCAAGG
>CAXCBH010000222.1:0-2365 GCA_963980675.1 uncultured bacterium
TTTGTATATATTGGATCTTTCACACCACTTTCATTCGAAGGCCTTGGAATGGACAAAGCCTCCCAATCTACTCTTTGGATCATTTTACTATTTATTTATTCCGGGATTGCCAGCCTTCTCCCGGTTTGGTTGTTACTCCAACCACGAGATTACATAAACAGTCATCAATTAATTGTTGGTTTGGTCTTGATCTTTATGGGAATAGCTATTGCTCAGCCAGTTGTAGAAGCGCCCATGATAAGATCAGCAGGCGAGGGAGTTCCAAGTCTATTTCCTTTATTATTTGTGACCATCGCCTGTGGAGCTATTAGTGGATTCCATGGATTGATAGCATCCGGTACCACATCAAAACAAGTATCTAATATTCAGGACACAAAAATGATCGGGTATGGATCCATGCTTGGAGAAGGGACATTGGCCTTGGCTTCCACCATTGCGGCAGTGGCGGGAATTTCTTTAGTTACAAATTGTAATCTACCTTCTATAGGGGCTGTAGATAATCTTAATTGGAATATTTATTATGATACCTGGGCTCATGCAACCACCAATAAAGCAACAGCTTTCGTATTAGGTGGAGGTGCTTTGATTCAGTCTCTGGGAATTCCACCAATACTTGCTAAAACGATCATGGCTGTATTGGTCATTTCATTTGCCGCAACAACTTTAGATACAGCAACAAGAATTCAACGATTTATTCTCACAGAAGTGGCCCAAACCATTGATATTCCGTTATTGAAAAATCGTTATATTGCCACATTTGTGGCCATTCTGCCGGCACTAGCGCTGACCTTATGGAATGTTGCTGATCCTGTGTCTGGTGAATCAACACAGGCAGGTTGGGTATTGTGGCCTATTTTTGGCGCATCTAACCAAATGTTGGCAGCTTTGACCTTAATGATGCTATCCATCTATTTTTGGAAAAAACATAAACCCGTTTTGCCGCTGATCATCCCTTTTATTTTCATTACTATAACCACACTCACATCTCTGGCAGTAAATGCCCAATCCTTCGTTGGGAACAATCGACTTTTATTGGTGATAGATGGTATATTAGCCACCCTGATTTTATGGATGTTATATGAAGGTTGGACAATTTTTAGAACTGGAAGGTTACAAAAATAATTTTAGACCATGAGTGAACAATTAACTCTATTTCAAGATGGATTAAAGCGGTGGGAAAAAACCACTAAATCTATGTCAACTCGTGACGCAGATTTTGATACTTTATCCGGCGAAGAACTGGATCTGTGTTACTTCCCTGATTCTCCAAATGATGATTACATGGAAAAGATTGGATTCCCGGGGCAATTCCCATACACCCGGGGAGTCCATCCCAATTTATACCGTGGAAAACTCTGGACTATGCGCCAGTTCGCTGGATTCGGTAAACCGGAAGAAACGAACCACCGTTTCAAAAAATTATTAGAAAAAGGACAAACCGGTCTCTCCGTAGCTTATGATATGCCCACCCTAATGGGATATGATCCGGACCATCCTTATTCAAAAGGAGAAGTAGGGAAATGTGGCGTCAGTGTCTCTTCTCTCGCAGACATGGAAACACTTTTTGAGGGCATCAATTTGGGTGAGATTTCCGTTTCCCAAACCATTAACGGTCCAGCCATTGTTCTCCTTGCATTTTATATTGCTGTGGCAGAAAAACAAGGTGTGCCATTGGATCAACTCCGCGGCACTCTCCAAAATGATATCTTGAAGGAATTCATTGCCCAAAAGGAATGGATCTTCCCGCCGGAACCATCCATGCGTGTCATTACAGATATGCTGACTTATTGCACAGAACATATGCCGAAATTCAATACGATTTCAATCAGTGGCTACCACATTCGGGAAGCAGGGTCTACCGCGGCGCAGGAATTGGCATTTACTCTGGCAGATGGATTTGCTTATGTGGAACATGGCATAGAAGCAGGGTTGGATGTGGATGACTTTGCACCCCGTCTTTCCTTCTTTTTTAATTCACATTTAGATTTTTTTGAAGAAATTGCAAAATTCCGTGCTGCACGCCGAATTTGGGCCAAGCGGATGAAAAATATATATGGGGCAAAGAGTGAAAGGTCCTGGAAATTGCGCTTCCACACCCAAACGGCAGGATGCAGTCTTACTACTCAACAGCCCGAGATCAATATTGCTCGTACTGGATTTCAGGCTTTGGCAGGTGTCTTGGGTGGGACGCAAAGTTTACACACTAATTCTATGGATGAAACATTGGCCTTGCCAACAGAGAAAGCAGCGGAGATTGCATTGCGAACGCAACAATTGATTGCTTTTGAAACGGGTGTTGCTAACGTGGTTGACCCATTGGGTGGCTCCTGGTTTATTGAAGAACTCCCAGATAAGATCGAAGAGG
>CAXCBH010000223.1:0-2342 GCA_963980675.1 uncultured bacterium
AATCCATAATCTGGTCCGCTTTCAATTCACGTTCTCGCCAAACAATTTGCCCCGCATAAAACGTAATCAGAATTAACATGAATAATGCAAAAGACCCACTCAATACTTGTAAGACCATATGTGTTATAGGAAGTGTATCAACACCATACATATTGCCAATGGCTTGCTGGTTCAGGAGCAGGAATCCTGCTGCTGTACCGGCGATGGCTATGAAATAGGGATCGCGGTATGCCCGTTTCATTTCGATAAAAATCTGGGTCTTAAACTGCAGCCAAAGTGTCGCTGAATTAAAAACGGGTAATGCATGAATAAATCCGCTACCGATTACTGGTTTGTCAGTAGTCTCAGTTTTTTCATCTTTTTTACGTTTAGACTTTCCGGGCTCGGAATGTTTAAAATCAAATTTCCACAAACCGATGCCCATGAATACACCACCGGCTCCGAGCCAAATTAGCCTGTTGAGTAAAAGCCACTTGCTTACAGGGATAAAATTTGAATTCTGTTCCACAGGCGTCCAGTATCTAACAGCTAAACCGACAGCTTCTCCGCCAAAAGGATCCATTAAAGCCGCAATCCAGCGTGTTTCTATATCGGATACCAGATTTCCAGCTGTGAGATATCCAAACAGAAGAACGACCGATGCCAGATAAGTCGGTAGCATCCGACGAGTGAGAACAGCCAACATAAAAAGTAAAGCACCCACCATAAAAATATTGGGAATGACCAATATCATAAATGGATGGAGATACGCGTATAAACTAAACGGACCAATGGCATCCTGATCCAAATAGGGCATTAGAAATCCAAAAAGCATTCCCAATGTAAATCCAGCTTGAATAAATATACTTACAACAAATGCACCGGTAAATCTGCCAATATAATAATCGAATGGTTTTATGGGTTTTGTAAAAAATAATGGATGAGTATTGAATTCGAAATCGCGATACCCTGCATTCCCAAACATTGCTGCAAAAATCAATACACCAATAATGCAGAAAATATTTTGAAGCATTGCAATGACAAATGGCGCATTCAAATTATTATTGGCATTTCCTACAATAATTCGGGCACCGGTAAAGGCTCCGCCTAAAATATTTACAATCAAAAATGCCAATCCAAAAAAGACGACAAAATAAACTAGAACGGATGTTTTCTTAAATCCTAATTTGAGTTCAAAATTTAAAATATATTTCCACATACTATTCAGATCCACCAATTGATAAACCATTGATTGTAGCAAAATACAAATCTTCAATCTCGGGACTTACAGACTCAAACCCATTTTGCATAGGTGATTCACTAAATATTCTAACCTGGACTTTCCCCAGATAAAGGCGAGAAGAAATCACATCATTTTCTTTTTCAATTTCCACTAAGTCTGATTTTTCAATAAGCCCTTTCCATACTTTTTGGTCTAGTTTTTTAATCAATTGGATTGGCTCGCCAACCAAATGGACTTCCCCATTTAGGATAATGGCCATATTATTACAAAGATCACTTACATCATCTACAATATGTGTAGATAAAATCACAATCACATTTTCGCCAATCTCGCTCAAAAGGTTATGAAACCGATTTCGCTCCATAGGATCCAGTCCTGCAGTCGGTTCATCCACAATGATCAATTTTGGATCACCAATGAGGGCCTGAGCTATCCCGAAACGCTGTTTCATTCCACCGGAATAAGTCCCCAGTTTTTGATCTTTTGCTTCCCACAGGTTTGTTTGATGAAGTAATGATTCCACCACTTCCTTCCGTTGTTTCGAATCTATGATTCCCTTCATAACAGCCATGTGATCCAGTAGATCATTTGCCGATATTTTAGGGTATACACCAAATTCCTGGGGTAAATAACCTAGAATTTCTCGCAATGATTGTTTATCTTTTGATACATCAATATCACCAACTATGATGGTTCCTTCATCGCTATCTTGCAAAGCAGCAATGGTTCTCATAAGTGTGGATTTACCTGCACCATTAGGGCCCAGAAGCCCGAACATTCCGTTACCAATTTTTAAACTGACATTTTTTAACGCTTCAACGCCATTTGGGTAAGTTTTTGAGATATTTTGGATAGTTAATTCCATTTTTTTCCTTTGTAATAATTTTGTTTTTTGGTAATACTATTTTTTTATTCTAATGATTGTCTCATATTTTATACTTTTAAAATGCAGATTATTTATTAATCAAGGTTTCAAATCTACCTATCATTTTAGAAACAAAAAACCCCGCTTAGAATCAATAAATCTCCAATCAGGTTATGAGTCTGACCTAAATCCATAAAAAGCCATTAAAGAGAAGGTTTTGGTCCAAATTGATTTTCATTCTCATCACTTTTTTTA
>CAXCBH010000224.1:0-2337 GCA_963980675.1 uncultured bacterium
GTGGGGCTTGATGTTGTAGAAATGGTAAATCTATTTTATGAGGAAAATCTTCTGCGTTTTTGATGTATTATTGGTGCTGGCTTTTATGATGTATGTTCCTGAAGCAATATTTTGGTTGTTTTGTGATTTTACATTCCACATAACTTTCTTTAGCCCGGTGTTTGGAATTTGCAGATTGCGCCTGTAGATAAGTTTACCCGTAAGGGTAAATATTGAATAGGTAACAATTTCACTGGAACGAGCCATTAAATCAAATGTTACAGAACCATTAAAGGGATTCGGGTAAGCCGGGAACATGATCAAAAATTCTTCAATTGGCACGATTGGTGGATCCTTAGGATCAGTTTCAGAAAAATCCGAATAGTAAGTTATTCCATCTTTATTGATTACAATCAAGTCGCCATGAGATATTCCAACCCAGTTTAGGCCATCATTTGAAGGGGGTAAAGTCATAACAGCATAATGCTCTTCAGATTCAGCAATTGATAATCCATTTTCTCCACCAAAGACGTAAAGGTCATTTCCATTTGAAAAAATAAGATTCAACTGGGAATTGGGCACACCTGCACCCACTAATGTTGACAAGGCTATTTGAAGTCCGGTGATGATAGAACCTTCGGAGTCGATATTTTGCATGAGATACAACATCAATAATTCTGAATCAACTACATTGCTCCACCCTTCACCTTGCCACGATCCGCCACCAAAAGTTTGTGGCTCGTATTCATTCA
The DNA here is from genome assembly GCA_963980675.1 of uncultured bacterium. Classification (GTDB taxonomy): domain Bacteria; phylum Fidelibacterota; class Marinisomatia; order Marinisomatales; family UBA1611. The sequence goes on from CAXCBH010000224.1 coordinate 732, forward strand.
ACCAAGAGAGGTCTGTTCCATTGTTAGTAATCAAATCATGTAAAAGCTCTTTATTGACTGTCCCATGATGTATCAAGGAATAAGAAATTCCATTTTCATAGAATAGGAATGGATGAGGATTTGGGACAGTATTATCTCCTGATGTGGCCAACCTTAGATGACCAATTCCAATAATGTGTTCATTGTCATTCATTATTGTTGAAACAGAATTCCAGTATGTAGTAGAGTCTTCGATTGCTGGAGAGCCAGAACGGTAGATCGGCTCAACCGAATCAGGATTTGCTACCTGATAGCCCATAAGTGCCCAGCCGTTTGCCATAGACTCAGATTGATTAAATAAAACTGTAAACTGGTTTAAAACTAGGGATTGTTCGGATGTTGAAAGTGTGGGGATTATTAATCCGGATTTAACACAAATTGCATAGAGCCGGCAGGCTAACAGGGATTCAGACAAAATCCCCAATAACAATACTAATTGGAGAAAAACTCGCATGGCGTGAAATTAGATGAAAATCAGAATGTATTCAAAGGTTTGGGACGATTTACAAAGGCCCCACGAATGTGGGGCCTTTGTAAATCGACTTGAATATTTATTATGAAACGAAACAATTCTAATATATGGTTAAAATGTAACCCCGATATAAATTGTATTAAAAAACCCATCTTGTTGGACTGGAACGGTTTTAATTATGGTGTGTCCCTGTTTTGTAAAAGTTCTCGTTTCTTCTGATTCAAACCGTTCACGTGAAAATGTATAACCGGCTGTAAAACCTTTTGCCGTAGTTTTTTTTAACATAAAAAAAAGATCTGATGCAGAATTCTCTGTCACACTCATCACTGACAAATCAACGGGGATATTTTTTAAAGGTCCAAAATTGAGATCAAAAATTCCTATAAAATTTGAAGGTGTATCATTGATTCCAAAGAATGCAAGGCCGGTAAAGAGAGAAATATTTCCACCAATAAAGAATTCGTTTAAACTTTCATAACTAACTGTTCCGAACACGATCTCTTCTATTCCTTCAGCCAGAGTCAAATTCAGTTCCGTATTATTTGAAATTCCTCCAGCCAGAGTAAAATCAGGTGCCACTTTTTTCATCCAACCTAATGAAGAAGTGAATTCCAGAGATGTTTCCGAATCCAGATCCAGTTGGCTGAACCAAACATCACCATATAGCCCATTTATGGATTGGATCTCAAAAAACCCATCTACCTCCAGTTTATCCGTCCCTGCATTTGCGTATGTTCCTGCGCTCATACCAATATTGGGATTTAAAGCACCGGAAGATTGTTTAGCCGTTTGACAAAATGAGATAGAAAACCATAAAAGTGTTATTGAAATTATTTTCATAAAATACTATTTTTGATTGGTTACTATTCTTGAGCGATCATTAATATTTTCATTCTATTAAGTAAATTATTTTAAAAGAAGAACTTTTTTTGTTTCCTGATAAAATATGTTGGATCCATTTGCAGGCCCCCTTGCCTTTACTGAAATAAAATATACGCCACCTGAAGCAAGGTGACCATTTTCAGTTTTCCCATCCCAAATAGTTGCCCCCTTCCCGGCTGGTCTAGATTCATTTAATAAAGATCGGATCTTCCT
>CAXCBH010000225.1:0-2336 GCA_963980675.1 uncultured bacterium
GATCAGTTTGGTTATTTCAAAGACACCATGGTACCAGGCTGATGCTATTGAACCTAGAGAAACTGTTGCCGGAGTAGGAACCTTATTACTCACAAAATATTTACTTCCTTTTGAAGCCATCTCATTGCTCTTACTTGGTGCATTAATCGGTGCGGCTCTTTTATCTCGGAAGGAGAATTAATGCAGGAGCTCAATACTTATTTATTCGTAGCTTCGATCTTGTTTTCTCTCGGAGTTTTTGGTGTCATGACTCGTCGGAACGGGATTGCAATTCTCATGGGTGTTGAATTGATTCTGAATGCAGCTAATATAAATTTTGTGGCCTTCTCCAGATTTGGGGGCATGAATCTGGATGGTCATATTTTCGCACTCCTAGTGATAGTCCTGGCAGCAGCAGAAGCAGCCGTAGCCTTGGCGATCATTATTAATATCTATAATAATATGAATTCTATTAACGTGGATGAAGCGTCGGTGCTGAAAGAATAATGGAGAATATTTTTATTAATTATTCCCTGTTTATCCTGTTCTTGCCGCTGGCTGCATTTGTGATCCAGATCTTTTTTGGAAAACGCCTTCCACGTCAGGGTGATTGGGTTTCCATTGGTGCCATTATCATTACCTTGATCTTATCCATTGCCATGTTTGTGGCCATGCTTTTGGGCAATGATCCGAATTTCAAGCAAGAAGCATCATTTACTTGGTTGGACATGGGTGCTTTTTCAATCCAATTGGGATTCCTAGTTGATAATATCACTGTAATTATGTTGCTGGTTGTAGCACTCATTTCAACCTGTACCCATATTTTTTCTATAAAATATTTGGAGGGGGATATTCGTTATTCCCGTTATTTTGCATATCTGGGATTATTTACTTTTTCCATGAATGGGATAGTCCTGTCGAATAATTTAATTTCCATGTACATGTCCTGGGAATTGGTGGGCGTTAGTTCTTATCTGTTGATCGGTCATTGGTTCGAAAAAGATTCTGCGGCGAATGCTGCTAAAAAAGCTTTCCTGACTAATAGAGTTGGTGATATTGGCTTTTTTATTGGCATCATGCTGATCTACACAGCCATAGGTTCCTTTGTATTTGGTGATATTTTTGAAGGTGTTTCCACGGGCATGATCTCTGGGACAACACTGACTTTAGCCGGCGTAGGATTATTTCTTGGTGCTATGGGTAAATCATCACAATTCCCGCTTCACATTTGGCTACCGGATGCTATGGAAGGCCCCACGCCTGTTTCCGCCCTAATGCATGCAGCCACCATGGTAGCTGCCGGGGTATATTTAACGATTCGGATTTTTCCACTTTTAACACCGGATGCATTGCTTATTGTGGCTTATGTGGGCGGATTCACAGCCCTGTTTGCATCGACTATCGCCATTACCCAGAATGATATTAAAAAAGTTTTAGCTTATTCCACAGTTAGCCAATTGGGATATATGATTCTTGCTGTGGGCACCGGTGTATACACTGCTGCATTTTTTCATTTATTGACCCACGCTATGTTTAAGGCGAACTTATTCTATGGCTCTGGTTCTGTGATCCATTCTATGCATCATGCCCTTCATGAAAAACATGATCATGAGACTGATCCTCAGGATATGCGTAACATGGGTGGATTCAAGGACAAGATGCCCATTACTTATTGGTCAATGTTGGTAAGCACCCTGGCCATTGCTGGAGTACCGCTGTTTTCAGGATTTTTGTCAAAGGATGCGATCCTTGCAGGTTCTTTATCCTTTGCTCAGCACCATCCGGAACACTTTTTACTCCCTGTTTTCGGTTTTGGTGCCGCAGCCATTACAGCTTTTTATATGTTCCGCATGATGTTTATGACCTTCCACGGTGAACCCCAAATGCCGGAACTGATAGATGATATTCATGAAAGTCCGAAAGAAATGACAGGGCCATTGGTCCTGCTGGGTACATTGAGTGTTGCCATTTGGTACACATTGCCGCACTACAATCCAATTTCAACGCAACAAAGTTGGTTCACGTCTCTCGTGCAACCAATGACTGCCGTTGTTCCCGGGAATCTTACTGCACATGCAATCGAAGAAGGTGCCCATCACGCTCATAATCTTGCCATGGGTATTTCCATTGGAATGGCAGCATTGGGCATTGGCTTAGCTATTCTCATGTATTTGAAGAAGGTACTCTCTGCCGAAACATGGGGCAATCGCGCGGGATTTATGTACGATTGGAGTTTGAATAAATATTATTTTGACGAGAATTATGATAAATATTTATATCAACCCACCCTACGGCTAGCGAACAAGATAGCTTGGATTGACTGGGAATTGTATGATAAATATTCTATTAATGGATTT
>CAXCBH010000226.1:0-2328 GCA_963980675.1 uncultured bacterium
AGCCATTTGCTCATATAATTTTTTCACTCGGAGTGCCATTTTCATAGTCACTGTTCCTGCGACTATCATTACGTCTGCCTGGCGAGGTGATGAACGGGGCATCATACCCAATCTTTCCAGATCGTGGCGACTGGCAGCCGCAGCCATCATTTCGATGGCGCAACATGCTAATCCGAATTGGAAATACCACGGCGAGGTCGAACGGGCCCAGCCAATCAATTTATCTAATTTGGCTACAACTACATTATCCTGAAATCTATTTTCAAGCATACCCATCAGTTGGTTTCCTTTAATTGAATTTGGTCATAGCGACCTGCGGCATATTTCACTTTCCTCTTTCCCCAATTCAGGTCAGCTTTAACCCATACATAAGCCAGACCTACAATAAGGATTACCAGGAAAATAGCCATTTCAACCATGGCAAGAAGTCCCAGGTCTTTAAAAACAACGGCCCAGGGAAAAAGGAAGACAACTTCTACATCAAAGATAAGAAAGATCAGGGCGATTACATAAAATCGAATATTGAATTGGAGCCATGCAGACCCTTCCGACTCTTCACCGCATTCGTAGGTTTCCAACTTTTCTTTTGATTTCTTGGATGGAGCAACTAAGGATTGAACAATCAGGGGTACTGCCACCATGATTATTCCCAGAATTGCTGCTACAAGAACTGTCCCAAAATCTCTATACATAAATCTTATTTTATTGAAGCATTAAGATATCAAATTTACTCCGTATAATTTTGGTGAGTCAAACTAAATGTCAGGAATAAATGCAGGAATATTTTAAATATAGATTATATCATATAGAAAAATATATTTTATTAATAATTTGCAGGAGTTGTATTAAAAGTAAATATGTAAAACGGCAATTGTCATGGAATCAATCACAAACTATAGAAAAATAATTTAATATTTTTGTTTTACGGTTGGTTCAATTCCCGGAATTCATCTAATTTTTTATATGTCACTTTTTAATTCCATAGTTACTTCCGCCCTTCCAATTCTACCCAAATGGTTTGCCAAGCCCTTTGCTCGACCTTATGTTGCAGGGCAAACAGAAGATGATGCCGTCGCTCACATCCGCACTCTGAATGAAAAAGGATTCTCTGCAACGGTGGATATTCTTGGTGAGCATGTTTTAACAAAGGAAGAAGCACGAGACATTACAGCACAATATTGTCATCTATATGATCGCATTCTAAATGAATCACTGGACTGCAATATCTCCATGAAGCCCACTCATATAGGATTAAATATTTCTCTCGCAGAAGCCATGTCAAATATTACAACCATTTTGAAAAAAGCACAGGAGCATGAAAATTTTCTGCGCATTGATATGGAAAATTCTCTTTTCACAGATCAAACTATTGAGATATACCATCACTGTAAGACGATTTATAATAACGTGGGGGTGGTAATTCAATCTTATTTACATCGCAGCATTGATGACATACTTATTTTAGCTAATGACCAATTCAATTCCCGGATCTGTAAGGGTATTTATAAGGAATCCGAACACATTGCCTACCAGAATCGAGAAGAAATTCAGGACAATTTTTTAACATTGGCTAAGGCTATGGCAACACGAAATGCTTATTCTGCATTTGCAACCCATGACCAAGAGCTCATAGATCGATTATTGGATTGGATTATAACGGACAAAGTACCCAAAGACCTTTTTGAATTTCAGGTACTTTATGGCGTACCCATGAATGGACGATTGGAAGCGCTTCTTGGAGCAGGGTATAAAGTTCGTGTTTATGTCCCCTATGGACCTGACTGGTTTGATTATTCGGTTCGCCGCTTAACAGAAAATCCAAAAATAATTTCTTATGTGCTTAAAAACTTTTTTCGAAAAAGATGAATACCCAATCAACTATCAATCAAATCCTTAAATTAAAAACGATCGCAGTGGTTGGCTTCAGTCCAAAACCTGAACGTCCTAGCCATTACGTTTCTATATATTTAAAAGAAATGGACTACAATGTGATCCCAGTAAATCCTGGGCACAAAGAAATTATCGGGATGGCCAGTTATCCAGATTTGATATCCATTCCTGAAAAAGTGGATGTTGTCGATATATTCCGCCGGTCTCAATTTGTGCCACCTATAGTGGATGCTGCCATTTCCATAGGTGCAAAAGCCATTTGGATGCAAGATCATGTAATCCATGAAGAAGCAGCCCAAAAAGCTGAAGATGCAGGATTGTTAGTTGTTATGGATGATTGTATGCTTAGACAGCATCGACTAATATTTTAAAAGTCATTTATAATTATTAAGTCAAATATTAAAAACAAATTTGATACCCAAGGTTTTGCGATCATCC
>CAXCBH010000227.1:0-2311 GCA_963980675.1 uncultured bacterium
TTTTTGCTACAAGAAAGTTTCAAAAATCAATGAAAATAGCTTTTAATGAAGTTATGGAAAAATCCAAGGCAAATTGGATTATGACGGCTCACCATGGCAATGATCAAGTGGAAACTGTTTTAATGAATCTATCCCGACAGTCCGGTATTTCAGGTCTTTGCGGCATTGGGAAACAAACAAAAAATGTTTTGCGTCCGTTGTTGGGTTTCACCAAAAAGGAATTAACCGATTTCGTAATGAGAAATGAAATTCCTTTTCGTGAAGATTCCACCAATTCTGAACTATCCCATCCTCGGAATTTTATTCGACATAAGGTTGTAAACCCTTGGGAGAATAATGCTAAAAATCTTATTATGGGGATTCAAAGTTCAGTTAATCATTTTTCCGAATGGAAAGATGCATTGGATTATTTCATTCTGGAGACACTTGTTCCGAAAATTCACCAATCTGTCAATCGGTTTGATATTCCCACCAAGATGGTCCAAGGTCTGCCAAATATGGTGAAAGTTAGATTGGTTCAACTTTTGATTGAAGTAAATTATCATGAACGATGGTCCAAACATCAGATCGAACTTTTGAAATCATTTTTTAATAAAGAAGAAGTGGGCAATCAGCATATTTTACCTAACGGATGGAAATTGTTACGGGATCGAAAATCAATCATTGGAAAAGATACGGCAAATCAACCTACAAAATATCCTGTGAAACTTGTCCCAGGTCATCATGTTGATTTTAATAATTATAGATACGAATTGGTCTTGTCGAGACAAGAAAAGTCTGACACAACTCAAAATCAGGAACAAGTGGATTGGACTCTATTGAAGGATCGGAGATTGGAGATTCGTTCCTGGACAGACGGTGATTTCTTTCAGCCTTTGGGGATGGAAGGACATCAGAAGATTAGTGATTTCCTGATTAATGAAAAAGTGGACCAATTCACAAAAGAATCTCAAGCAGTTCTAACAGCGAATGGTGAAATCATCTGGGTGTGTGGCAAACGTATTGCAGATTGGGTAAAACTAACACCTCATACTCAAGAGACTGCTGTCTTAAATCGAACTTTCTTACCATTATGAATCCATTAGATCAAAAGAGAACACTTTTAATATCGCCTGAAAAAATCCAAAAGCGGGTCTTAGAAATGGGGAAAGAGATCTCGGAAAAATATACCGACAAAGACCCCATTTTTATTGGAGTCTTAAATGGTAGCTTTATGTTCATGGCAGATCTACTTCGAAGTATTTCCATTGATTGTGAAATGGATTTTATTAAGGTTCGTAGTTATGTGGGAAAAAAATCATCTGGAACAATTCAACTCATAAAGGATATATCTGCAGATGTCACGAATCGCCATGTGATCTTAGTTGAAGATATTATTGATTCCGGGCATACAATTCAATTTTTAATGGAAAGAGTGAGTAGTGCCTTACCTAAGTCAGTATCCATCGCTACATTTTTGATTAAACCAGATATAGCAAAAATCGATTTCGCAGTTGATTTCATTGGGTTTGAAATTCCACCGGAATTTGTTGTAGGATACGGACTAGATTTTGATCAAAAATTAAGACATTTAAATGGTGTTTATTCTCTAGAGAGTGACATTGTTGTATAAAAATATCAAGGGAAATTATATATGAACAATCAAAAAAATAAGCCGCAGCAAAATCAAAATAAACGGAATCCAAAAAAACAACCGGATCAGTTTGATTGGATGCGAGCAGGTAAAACCAGTTTCGTTTGGCTCATGATCATTTTCGGAGCCGTTTATATTTCAGGGTTATTGACTGAATCCGGTAAAAAAGAAATCGAAATCGAGTATACTGATTACCGTGAATATTTGGCAAATAGTGAGATTGGGAAAGCGGTTATCATGGGTGATGTATTTCATGGCGAATTCAAAGTACCAAAAACAATTGAAACTCCTATTGGTCCATTGAATGATGTGACCCATTTTAAATTGACACTTCCGTATCTTGAAAGGGAAGATACAAATGAATGGGATGCCGCTGGAATAGAATACACATTTAAAGAAAAAACAATTGATTGGACAGGATATTTACTCAATATGCTTCCTTGGATTTTATTAATTGGATTCTGGTTTTTTATGATTCGCAGAATGCAAGGAGGCGCAGGGGGTATGGGCGGTATTTTCAAATTCGGTAAAAGTCGTGCATCTCTTTGGACATCGGATCAACCTCGTGTCACATTTAAAGATGTAGCCGGTTGTGAAGAAGCAAAAGAAGAATTAAAAGAAGTGATAGACTTTTTAAAGAATCCCAAAAGATTCCAAAAACTTGGAGCCAAAGTACCC
>CAXCBH010000228.1:0-2306 GCA_963980675.1 uncultured bacterium
TTTTCCAAAGCAAATTGACCGTCAGCTTGTTCCAGTCCAACGCCATAGTAAGGTTCATTGGTATTGGGTCCCCACCCTTGAGCGATATTATCATTGATATGCCAGATAGCCAAACCTGGTGTTGGCATGAGTGTATCGGACCCAATTTTTTGACGATTTTCAATAAGCCAATATTCTTCTGATACTTGAGAATGATTTACGCGAATAATAGTATTATTTGAATAGGATTGCTGTAAAGAAATAAGATTTGTATCATCCGTTATTTCAACAACATTCACCCATCCTAATCTATTTTTACACCACCCAATCATAGTGGCAGGATACCAGGGAGAATTTCCACTTGTCCCCCATGATCCACTTGCCATTAGGGCTAATTTTCCAGCACCTGTGGATGAATAATCTGTGTCATATAAATCGGGCAATCCTAAGGCATGTCCAAATTCATGGGCTAGTACCCCAATTGCTACAATGGTACCACTTTGGATTTCTGGGTTCATGGTATAGCTGCTAATCGTTACACCATCATAATTAACGGATAAATTTCCAAGGCTTGACTTGTGGGACCATATATTTGAATGATCTCCCTGTTCTGCGCCTTCACCTTGGTGAAGCAAATTCAGTGCATCTACATAGCCATCATTATCATTATCATATAGAGACCAATCAAATCCTTGTGCTTCCAAAGAATCCACCATTGCCCGAACCAATTGTCGCACGTGCGACCATCCATTTGGATTATTGTACGCATAATAATCATGTGAGTTTGGTGCTGTAATCCAATTTGTTACTTCTGATATTGGTAAAAACTGACCGTAGGAAATTTCTTGGTAAAAATCTCGAAAGCTACCCGTGTTATTATAATTCAAATGGGTGTAGCCCGGTTGATTCATAATTAATTCAAAATCTGTAGAATCGTAGGTTGCAGCTGCATCTGGAAATTCTACGAGGATAAGTGGAACATGAAATGTATCAGTTCGTGTGGCTTGTAAATTTGGAATCGGCGCATGATCTTCTAAAATTCTTTTATCAGGACGAATGCCTTTTTGAATTGTAGAAGAAAGTAGGTTGGGTTCAGGATCTATCCCAACTTTCAAATCCGAAGGAAGGAGGTTGAAGCCATCATTGCCTGATGCGTATACCCACCAATTCTGGGGATTTTTTACTATTGTCCATTCATGGTATTCATGCCACCCTTGGAGATGATTCCCTCGATTGTTAATATTAATTTTAATACCATTGGGCTGGGTAACTGTAAATGGGATTGGACTGGCAAGGTCTGCCATTCCATTGGAAAGAATAAAAAAGGTAAGTATATTGTTTATATATTTCGTATTTATCATAAGATTATTAAAGGGTTCATAAAAAAATAACGACTAATCTGTCATTCTTACTTAATTTACCATCTTCTATATTCTTTTGAATTCAAGATTATATCAATGAAAAAATTATTTCCAATATTACTGATTGTTATGGGGGTATCCCATTGGGCTTGTGAAAAACAAGATAATTCAACCCAAGAGAATGATAGTGATACTTTCGGAAATACGTTGAACGATGACTTGACAGGTAGCCAGGGTTCCATCACCGATTATTTCTACAATTTTGAAGATGATATCGATGCCAAATTTTTCCGATATGATCCGAGCCTTATGGCTGCATTCCCTCATTACCTTGATTATTACAACCTTTCAGGAGAGACCCCACCGGAATTAGGATATCGAACCTTCCCGAACCATCTGGTCTCCATGACACCATCTGATGAATCACAATTTACCGAGCGGCATTATATTGATTCTCTTTCAGTCCAGGACTCCATTGTTCCTGATTCCGTACTGATGACTTCAACTTCATTCAAGAACCTTGAAAAATTAGAATGGGATCTCTTGGCAGATCCATCCCTCCAGAGGTATAAATTGGTAAATTCTGACTGGGTTCAGGCGGACACCATGTTATATTTTTCAGACACCTTTGATGTGAGCGCTTATTGGTCTGTGGTGGATACGCCATTTATTGACGAAGGGCTACTCTTTGTTGATTCTTCTGAATGGTTTGATACAAACTATGTCTTCCTAGCAGACGATCAGATAAGGTTTATCTCGAATTTTCAATTTGAGAAACAACAGCTCAGTGCTGATTCGCTTGTCTTCAGGATTAATACAGATTGTAATGATAATGGAGAATGGGATGCAGGAGAGAATCCCCTTGTGGATTATAATGGGGATGGGGAATATGAAGCACTTTATGAATACGAAGATAATAATAACAACGGTGAATACGACGCAGGTGACAACTTGATCGAAGATTAT
>CAXCBH010000229.1:0-2305 GCA_963980675.1 uncultured bacterium
GTCAATACGATACTATTTGTAATTATCTTCCTTTACCGCTCCAGGCAGGAAACGATCGAATTCTGAAAAGGATGAACCGAACATATACAAAATCTCATTTCTTAAAATTAGCTCACCGGATTCGTGAATGGCTTCCGGGCGTTGGTATTTCAACAGATATTATTGTGGGATTTCCAGGAGAGACAGAGATGGAATTCAATGAAACCCTTTCCGTCATGGAAGAAATAAAATTTGATTCTGCGTTCAATTTTAAATACTCTCCTCGTCGTGGTACGAAAGCATCAGAATATGATGATCAAATTGCAGAAGATGTAAAACAGGATCGATTATCACGTGTTATTGAGCTTCAGAAAAAACATACCTTGAAAAGAAATTTAGAATTGGTTGGAAGCACACAAATTGTATTAGTGGAAAAAGAATCAAAGCGATCTAATCAACAATGGGCAGGAAGAACTGATTCAAATAAATGGGTGATTTTTGACAAAAAAGATGTGCATATTCAGGATATGATTCCTGTACAAATTAGAGAAGCAAAAGGCATCACACTGCATGGAGAATTACTTAATCAAGCGGAAGCCGCATAATGAAACTAGCTAAAATATTTGCTTCCATGCTTCTTGTGTTAGGATTGGTTTATTTTTTAACCCAAAATGCAGGGGAAAATTCAAAAGTATTTGTTGATCTGATTTTTAAACAATATGAAAATGCACCTGTTTCCATGATTATTCTTGGTGCTCTTACAATTGGTATTCTCATTGGTTATTTATCTGCTGTTTTTTCAGTTTTATCTGGAAAATCAGAGATTAGAAGTCTACAAAATAAAAACCGTAGTCTAACAGAAGAATTGAATAATCTCCGAAATGTTGCCATCGATGAGGGTATTTATGATACTGAGGGTGGAGAATATTAATCTTGGATATCACACTCCTTTATTTAGCTCTGGCACTGATAGCGATTGCCGGACTTATAATATATTATTTTTCGTTTAAAGGCGCTCAAAAACCAAAGACAGATACACTCTTTACAGAAGCGTTGAATGCGATGGTAAAGGGAGATAAAAGTAAAGCAGCTCGATTACTTCGTGATGTAGTCAAGCAAGATTCCGATCATATTATGGCCTACCTACAATTGGGAAATATTATTAGGGAAGATCATCCCAGTCAAGCAATTAAAATTCATCAATCTTTAACAGTACGTCCAAATATATCTAAAGAATTGAAAGTGGATATCCATCAAGCATTGGCTTTGGATTATGAAAAAATCAATCAATTTTCGAAAGCAAAAAATGAGGCTGATCAGGTATTGCAAATTGAAAAACGAAATATTTGGGCGCTTCAATATTTATTATTTTTATCTGAAAAAGAAGAAAACTGGGATCAGGCAGTAGGGTTGACCAAACAGATTCAAAAGATTACTGGAAAGCATGATCCTGATGATTTGGCTCGATTTCAGGTTTATAAAGGGTTGGAAAAATTGAAAAGCGGTTTTCCAGATGAAGCCAGATCATTTTTTAATAAAGCGCTTAAATCATCACCTGACTTTGGACTACCCTATCGTTACCTAGGGGATGTGTTTGAACAAATACGGGATTTGGTAAAGGCTGTTGAGAGTTGGGAATCATTTGCAGTGCGTGATATAAAAAATGCATCTCTGGTTTTTGGAAAAATAGAATCAGCACTATTCGATTTGGGTCGGTATAGTGAGGTTGAGAATTTTTATAGACGAATTCTAGAAATTGATTCTTCTAATTTTGAAGCAATAATACGGTTAGCCAATGTCTTGGAAGAGAAAGGCGAAGATGGAGCCGCATTATCCTTGATAGAAGATGCAATAGATCCTCAGAGCATAGATGTTCGGGGTGAAATCATGAAACTCAAACTATCTCTTACAACATCTACACCAGTAGAACTTTCTCACCAAATTGATTCAATCCTGGAAAAATTATCCGATGCCAAAGATAATTAGGATAACAACCTTATTTATTCCTTTTTTTCTTTTTGCACAAAATGTGGACATGTATTTATCCTTACTCCATGAAGGTCAAACAGATGGCGTGAAAGAATATCTTCCGGAACTTATTTCAAAATATCCAAACGACCCAGGTGTCAGGTATCTTCAGGCCCTAATGACATCTGATGGGATGAAATCTCTTGAAATGTATAGCAGTTTACTTGAAAAGTATCCTAAATCCAAATATGCGCCAGAAGCGGCTGTTAAGATTGGAGAGTATTTTTATGCTCGAGGGTTATATTCCCAAGCGGGAAGGCAATTATGCCAAATTCCAAGAAAGTACCCAAGTTTTTCT
>CAXCBH010000230.1:0-2304 GCA_963980675.1 uncultured bacterium
TAGAATCTGCTGCAAATTTGATGATTCATTCTATCCGAAATAGTGGGAAAATTTTGTGGTGTGGCAATGGTGGCAGCGCAGGTGATGCCCAACACCTAGCTACGGAACTCATGGGTGGCATGACGAGCCATGAACGGAAGCCGATCCCGTCTATTGCACTAACGACAGATTCATCTTTTATCACAGCTTGGTCGAATGATACCGATTTTGAATCCATTTTTTCTCGTCAAGTCCAAGGGCTTGGAAATGAAGGAGATGTTTTAGTCGGTATTTCCACAAGTGGGAATTCAAAAAATGTGATTGCTGCAATTAATCAGGCTAAATATAAAGGACTTAAGACAGTGGTCTTTACTGGGAAATTTGGAGGAATGATTAATAATAAGGCTGATGTAACGATAAATGTTCCTAGCGATGACACACAGAGAATTCAGGAAGGACACATCATGACGGGCCAGATCATTTGCGGACTGATCGAAGATGATTTTTTAAGCTAATATGGACACTCATTTTCAAGACTACCTGACCATGCTTCGGGTAGAACGAAATTTGTCCCCCCGTACTTTGGAAGCTTACCAGCGGGATTTAAAACAGTATTTATCTTTTATCGTTGACAAAGACATTATATCCCTATCCAATATATCACAAATGCATATTCGAGAATATATTCGAAGTCTTAATGAAAAAGGGTTGGCCGCATCCAGTATTGCCAGAATATTTTCATCCATTCGATCTTATCATAAATTTTTATCCGCGGAAAACTATGTAAATGAGAACCCAACATTGATTTTAACCAGTCCAAAGGCGCCCAAAAAACTGCCACACGTTCTGATGGAAGAAGAAATTTCCACTATTATCAATGCAGTAGTAGAGACATTCCAGTATTCTAAGCGAGATAAAGCCATTATCGAAATGTTGTATTCCTGTGGACTTCGTGTGTCTGAATTATGTGCCTTGTCCTTAAATAATTTATATTTAAATGATGATATGATCCGTATCATGGGAAAAGGGTCAAAAGAGCGATTATTACCCGTGGGTGGGCGAGCGAAAAATTTTCTTAATGATTACTTAATTCACTGCCGTCCAGGAATTCAAAAAGATAAAGGATCAAGTTCGGTATTTTTAAGCCGAAACGGCAATCCCCTAACACGGGCTATGATAAATAATATTTTACGAAAATGGTCACAGGTTGCTGGTATAAGTAAATCTGTTTCACCGCATACTTTGAGGCATTCGTTTGCAACTCATTTATTGGAAGGCGGTGCTGATTTAAGATTTGTACAAGCATTGCTGGGGCACAGCGATATTTCTACCACCCAGATTTACACACATTTGGATAAGCATCATTTGAAAGAAGTATATCAAACTCATCATCCAAGAAGCTAATGTTATTCCGTTTGCCACCTGAAGCACTAGTATTATTGATACCAACATTGATGTTTGCCCTGTCTTTTCATGAATTTGCTCACGCATGGATGGCAGCTAAATGTGGCGATACCACGGCAGCGCGTATGGGACGACTATCTTTGAATCCCATGGCACATCTGGATATGATGGGATCACTTATGATTCTATTTGTAGGATTTGGCTGGGCGAAACCGGTTCCTGTTGACACGCGCTTTTTACAAAATCCTAGGACAGATATGATGAAGGTAGCAGCTGCAGGGCCCGTGGCTAATTTGATCTTGGCATTAATAGGTGGACTAATTCTTAGATTTTTGAATGGAACAGGACTCTTGACAGAATCTATTTTCGTATTATTACTTTATTTTACACGAATCAATATTGCATTGGCTGTTTTTAATATGATTCCGGTGGCACCTTTAGATGGATCACAAATATTTTCCGGTTGGCTCATGAAAACAAATCCGCAATTGGCTTGGAAAATCCAATCCTACGGACCGCAGGTTTTATTTGGCCTCATACTATTTGGATATATTACAGGATTCTCTATTATCTGGTTGGTTATGGAACCGTTTGTAAGTTTTTTTATGATGATTTTTTCAGGAATATCAATCTAGCTGATGAATTATTTTAAACAATTAATCCCGATACGGCGAAGAAAAGGGCGATCTCTTTGGTGGATTCTTACCATGCTCATGATTGTTCTTTTTTTCATTGTTTATTTAAAAAATATTGCGATCCAATAAAATATGAAAAAGTTAGTGGAATGTGTCCCAAACTTTTCTGAAGGTCGGGACCAAAATAAAATTGGTGACATTGTCAAACAAATGTCAGATGTCCCAGGTATTACGGTGCTGGATGTTGACCCCGGCCCTGACACCAATCGGACTGTTGTGACCATCG
>CAXCBH010000231.1:0-2295 GCA_963980675.1 uncultured bacterium
TTTAAACAGCGGGAATATGGTCGCGCCTTCGATGTAAAAAAAGATGGGGCTGAATCTGGAAAAATAAATATTAATGATTGGCTGACATTTGCAAATGAATGTCGGAATGAAAATCAGTATAAAATTTCAATCGATGCATACAATTTTATTCTTGGCCAAAAAATTAATTCAAATTGGGCAGGGAAAGCATTATTGGGACTCGCCCAGGCATTTGAAGATCAAATTATTCCAATTCAAGAATCTCATTTGATTCCATACTTTTTCGATAACAATTTGTTTTTCGAAGATCCATTCCAGTTGAATTCAACTCTATCATCAGAGCATCTTGAATCTAGCCTTGCTCTGTATGATTCTCTTTTGATTTCTCTTCCAAAATCTCCCCTTTTGGCAGAAGCATATTTCCGCTTAGGTGAAATAAAATATAGGATCCTACATGATTTTGATCAGGCATACAACCTGCTTCATAAAGCTATGCAAAATAAACCGGATAAGAGATTAAGGCTGAAGATTGTGTTAAGAATTGCAGATGTATTAATGGCAAAAGGACAATCAAAAGAAGCTTTAACTTTTTTAAAAAGACAATTGAAGCAAAACTATTTGCCTGCAATTGAACAAAAAATGTTACTGGTCCACTTTTTAACGGATGATCCTGACTCCACCATGAAAATTGTTCAATCATCATTCATAACCATGAGTCCTATTGATCCATCTTTCAATGATCTGATGGAACTGAAAAATATCCTTACACAATATTATAACAATGATCCTTCTGAGAAAATAACCTTTCAACATTTTCTAAAAGCAGAATGGTATTTAAGACAACGGAAAATCGGTGATGCGATCCGGGAGTTAAATTTTCTTTCTAATCAAGATTCTTTGGCAGCTATCGCCCCTTTAGCCATGCTTCGAAGGGGACTTTTACATTATAGACTCAAAGAATATGACAAATCACTGGATTTGGCACATTCTCTTGATGGGACTCCGTTGGAAGATCGAGGTATCATCTTGGCCGGACAAATCTACGAAACAAAATATTTTGATGTTGAAAAAGCCATAGAACAATACATGCAAATCCTAGATGAATTTCCCGAATCCATTTTTTCTGAACCCATTCGGTATCACATACGGACACTGCAACAACCGGAAAGTTAATGAAACAGTTAATTCTACTTCTCTCTATCACATTCGTCTTCGGACAAAAAATCCTTATTCCAATGGATCAGTCACAGAACGACCATTTAAAAGCATATGGTATTGCCTATTTCACATTAACAAAAAATACTACAATTGAATGGCTGCTAAATTACCGTGGGGGTTCCTTTTTAATTGATGCGCATCAATTTGTTCAAACAGAGTGTAGAATTCGTGGAGTCACTTTTGAACCAATAAATGTAAATGATTTGGTTAATATTTATTCAGAAATAGACCAAGGTAATATGGATATTGTTCTCTTGGAAAAGAAACCGAAAATTGCTATTTATACACCACCGAATAAACAACCCTGGGATGATGCTGTAACATTGGCGCTTAATTATGCAGAAGTGGATTATGAAACACTTTGGGATAATGAAGTTCACTTGGGGAAATTAGCAGATTATGATTGGCTCCATTTACATCATGAAGATTTTACAGGGCAATACGGAAAATTTTACCGCAGTCATCACAACGCCCAATGGTATCGGGATCAACAAAGACAATTTGAATCTGTAGCCACTAGTTTAGGATACCGCAGTGTCCACGAACAAAAGAAATCTATTGCACGGAATATTAAAAATTATGTGGGCAATGGCGGATTTCTTTTTGCCATGTGCTCCGCCACAGACTCATACGACATTGCACTTTCCATGGAAAATGTAGATGGGGCACATTCCGTTTTTGATGGTACGCCCATCGATCCCAGCCTTCATTCAAAATTGGATTATTCGCTACCGTTTGCTTTTACTGGATTCAAACTTTTACCGGATCCCATGGTATATGAATTTTCTGATATTGATATTCCACCCAGCCATAATCCCGTAACTCGTGGAGCAGAAGCAGATTACTTTTCACTATTTGAATTTTCCGCCAAGTATGATCCGGTGCCCACCATGCTTACCCAAAACCATGTGACCATTGTGAAAGGATTCATGGGACAAACAACTGGATTCCATAAAGATAGAATTAAAAATCATATTGTGATCATGGGCGAAGACCCTGCATCAGATCAAGTAAAATATCTGCACGGAAACTTCGGAAAAGGGACATTCACTTTTTATGGTGGGCATGATCCGGAGGATTATCAACATTTTGTTGGAG
>CAXCBH010000232.1:0-2236 GCA_963980675.1 uncultured bacterium
CCAATGCCAATTGGGTTAATCGTTTTGAATTTGCACTTGTAAATGATCCAATTATGATCATTACTTCGCATTGGGTCGCCAATTCCTTAATTTGTTCATGATTCCGTCGTGTTGGAAAACAAATTGTATTGACAAACCGTAGGTCGAAAACTTTCTGCATGAGTACATTAATAATCTCCTGAACATTCTCGATCATTTGTGTGGATTGGCTCACTACGCCGGCTTTTTTCATTTTTCGAAGTGCCTTCGCTTCTTTTACATTGGCAAGGATAATGGGATCCTTTACTTGTGCTGCTATACCCACAACTTCATCATGCCCATGGTCGCCAATAATAATTGTCCGCCGTCCTTCGGCTTCCAGTTTTTTGATCTCATCATGGATCTCCGTTACTAACGGGCAAGTAGCATCAATGATATTCAGCTTTTTTTGATTTGCTTTATCCCATACTTTTGGCGCCGTTCCATGTGCACGAAAAAGAATCGGTTTATCAGACGGAACTTCAACCAATTCATCCACAACTTTCGTACCTGATTTGGAAAGATCTTCCACAACTTTCTCATTATGGACGATGGTACCTAGCATGTAAACCTCTCCGTGATCTTTGGCTGTATCATAAGCAAGATTTACTGCGTCTCTTACACCAAAGCAATAGCCTGCATCCTTTGCCAATAATATTTTCATAAGGATTCATTCATTTTTTGTCGAATAGAATCAATAGAAGCATTCACAGTTTTTTCTTTTACATCCACCAATGATCCGGAGACAACAGCACCAGCAGCCAAGGCATGTCCGCCTCCACCCAAGGATTTTGCAATGTCATTCACGATAAATTTCCCTTTGGAGCGAAAATTGATTCGACAACTTTCCACATTTTGCTCAAAGATCATAAGTGCCACCTCTACACCGTGAATCGTACGAACCATATCAGTAAAACCTTCCACATCTGCTTTCGAAGCGTGAGCTAGATCCATCATTTCCTGAGTAATAATAAACCATGCCAAATTACCATCTAATTCGTAATGTAGATTAGTTAAAAGTTCACCCATAAGCCGCATCCGTGACTTGGTGCTATTCTCGTAAACACTTTGATAAATCGTGTGAGTTTCTACGCCAGATTCCACACATTGAATGGCGATCTCGTAGCATTTCTTGTCCGTATTGCTGTATCGAAAACAACCTGTGTCAGTCATAACCGCAGTATAAATCCCTTCAAAACTTTTTTTAGCAATGGGATCCGTCCGAGCAATTTGTAAATAATCGTATACCATACATCCTGTAGCAGCTGCAGATAAGTCCACTACATTATGGGTAAATGGATGCTTATCAGGGTGGGGATGATGGTCTATGTTCAAAGTTTTTAACCCATGTGATTTAATTGCATCTACAATTGTTCTGGTTCGAACAAAATCTCCAACATCAAAAATGATAACCAGGTCCACATCTTTAACCCAATTTTCGTGAAAATTCTGGTCATAGCATTCAAATATTTGGTCGGAATTCAAAAATGTATAATATTCAGGTAATGGAGAATAATTGACAATCCTCACATCTTTCCCAATCTCCTTCAAATGGTAGTAGAGTCCGCATTCGGCTCCCAAGCCATCACCGTCCGGATTTTCATGTGTTGAGAGCATAATTCGATCCGCAGCGCTTATCACTTCATGCACCTGATACCAGTCTATTGACGTATTATTAAAATTCATATTATTTTTAATGATCCCATTGAGTTTCCTTCGTTCCTTCATCCATTTGGATCTTTCTAGCCAAAACAAACAGATAATCTGACAAGCGGTTCAAATACACTCTGTGAAGATCTGAGTCTTCTTTTGTTTCAGCTAAAGCAACAATATCTCTTTCTGTATTGCGGCAAGCAGTCCTTACAATATGAATTCGGGCTGAAAGTTCCGTTCCTCCTGGCAAAATAAATTCCTCTAAAGGCGGAAGTGATTTATTCAATTTTTCTGTTTCATGCTCAAGCCATTGCAAGCGTTCTGCGTTCAAAAGTTGCAACTCTATTCCGGGCATGGCCAATTCGCCACCAAGGTCAAAGAGGTCCTGTTGGACTCGTTCCAAATTATTCTTAACCAATCTTCCTGCCTTAACCATGGCCCATCCAAGTAATGAATTTAAATGGTCAATTGACCCAATCGCTTGGATACGGTTATGAGTTTTGGAAACTCTTCTCCCGTCCCCCAGACCAGTTTGGCCATCATCGCCTAATTTTGTGATCACTTT
>CAXCBH010000233.1:0-2236 GCA_963980675.1 uncultured bacterium
GGTTAAAATCAAACCGCTGACATCTAGAAATAATTGTAGCTGGAACTTTATGAATATCTGTCGTGGCAAAAATAAATTTTCCGTGAGAAGGTGGTTCTTCCAAGGTCCGGAGCAATGCATTAAAGGCAGGAGTTGTAAGCATATGTACTTCATCAATTATAATAACCCGAAAAGCACCTTTCATTGGTGCAAATTTTATTTGCTCCCTTAAATTTCGAATTTCTTCAATGCCTCGGTTGGATGCGCCATCAATTTCTAGAACATCCAATGAGCGTCCATCAGCGATTTCTCTGGAAATTACAGAATCAGGGTCAAAGTTAGATGATGCTCCACCTTCCGCATTCAATGCCATAGCAAGAATTCGAGCTGTTGTGGTTTTCCCTACGCCCCGTGGACCAGTAAAAATATAACCTTGTGCGATTCGATCCTGTTCGAATGCATTAATCAAGGTTTGTGTAATATGGTCCTGCCCAACTACATCTTGAAAAGACTGTGGGCGCCATTTGAGTGATAATACTTTGTATGCCATAAAATTATTCGGCCGTGCACCAGCGTTTGACTATCCTGTTCCCTATTCTAAAAAAAATCAGCCAACTCCATTCCGGAAATCTATCAGCACATGAATATCAAAACTTACCGCTGCTCCCTTCCGGGCCTGACGGGATTCATTCGTTATTCATTGCAATAGTTCGAAACTTCAACATCGCTTAATTCTTTCGAATAGGTCAGCAATAGCCTGGCGTCGGCATCGATCCTGCTGCAGCGGATTGCAGGTTACAGGGTACCGCTAATTCCCCATCTAGCACGGCCAGAAATTAACTTTTCTAAAAAATTTAGACCCTGAATTTACTGCATTTGTTCAAGACTCAAATCATGAATCAGTAAATCACTACAATTTTTATTTCAGCAATCTCGAACCAGTCCCAAAAGTTGGATTGATCTAATTTTAATACACCATCCTTAAAGTTAAATCGAAGTCTTTTCCTGTAAAGTGATTCTGTGAACCACTGTGAATTATCACGTTTATAATAAATAGCAACATATGGTGGGCTGTCTTCAATCAAATCCGGGATTAACAAAGTACAAATAGATTCGTTAAACTCGCCTTCTGAAGTAATGAAATCAAGTTTTGTAAAGCTATATACTCTCTTTTTTAAGGGTGAAAATTCTTGAACATTTTTCGCATGTTCCTGTCCATTCGCTTCGAAAGTGGACAGAAGGAAAATAAATGAAATAAAAAAAAGGGGGCGATTTCTCACCCCCGAATTTGCGATTACTTTTTCTTTCGCCCAAAGAATCCTTTTTTCTTCTTAGGTTTTTCATCTTTTTCCTGCGGTTCATCTTTCTTGCTATCGCCTTCTAATCCTTCAATCCGCTTTTCATATTCGCTCATGTCGCTTTCGCCACCGGGACCATCGTCGGGTTCATCAGGTACATCATCACCCGCAGCATCCGGATTATTCCAAATTTCCTTAAGACGGTCGTGACGTTTTTCTGAATTATCTTTAAGATTGCCAAGCATTTCATTTACTTCTTCATGAAAATCTGCAATAGTTTGTTCTAACCGTCTAATTAATTCTTCCTGAAGCGGACCACCAAACCCATCTCCAACCTGATCCATAAGACCGCCGAACTGGTCCATTAAGTATTGTTGTTGCGGGTCAACTGCTGGTGCACTTTCGGCTGGTGCTTTAGGTTTCTTTGCCATGGTTCCTCCCTGGATTATTTAATATTTTTCTTTTCATATTCAGCTTCGGATAAAATAATGGTCTCCGAAGGTGTCAACAATGTACTGACAGCATCAAATAGTTCGCTACTAAAAATCAACCCAATTACAATGCCAAATAATTGAGTATATCGATTCAAATCATTACGGGGAATTCCATATTCGTTATATAGCGTTGCTCGTTGGGAATTATAAATTTGTGCCAAGGCCAATCCAGTCAATCCAGTGATGCCGTAAAGATAAGGGCGAAGATATTCATAATCCCCAATCTCTGGTCGGTATGACAATTGATCCAAATCACTTAAATGTACTTTTTCTATTGTTGTTGGCGTTTGTATATGGAGAATATTCTCATCCACATAAAAAAGGGACCCCTTCAATCTGCCACCCCATTTTTTCTGTCCGGAGTGTTTTAGGATAACATATTGCGGTTTTGGAATCTCATTTACGATTTTTTCTGCTCTTAGGAAATCCATGCATTCATACATTTCGATTCTTGCTTGTTCGGTG
>CAXCBH010000234.1:0-2206 GCA_963980675.1 uncultured bacterium
ATCATTTCTCCACCGCCCATAAATGGATCCATTTCTTCCAGGTGTTCGGTTTTTCCCCAGAGAACACCAATGCCAGTTGGGCCTAGCATTTTATGTCCGGAGAAAGCATAGAAATCACAGCCAAATTCTTTCACATCCACGGGCAAATGGGAAGCACCTTGTGCTCCATCCACAATCATGATTGCACCAACTTGGTGTGCTTTTTCTGATAGTTTTTTAATAGGATTGATTGTTCCTAGAACATTAGACATATGTGTTAAGGATACAATTTTTGTATTTGATGTGAAATATTTTTCAGGATTGGAGATATCCAAATCGCCCGTTTTTTTAATGGACAAATATTTTAATGTGGCGCCGGTTCGTTGGGCAGCCCTTTGCCAGGGAACAATATTTGAATGATGTTCCATTTCAGAAATCAGGATTTCATCACCTGGTTTTAAGGTATTCCCAATTGAGCGTGCCAATAAATTAATAGATTCGGTTGTGCCACTCGTAAAAACAATTTCTTTTTCTGAGTTGGCGCCGATGTATTTGGCTACCTTTTTCCTTGAATTTTCAAATCGTTCAGTTGCTTCACTCCCTAGAGAATAAAGTGCCCGGTGTACATTGGCATTGGCCTCACTATAAAGTGAATCAACTTCATCTAAAACAGATTGTGGTTTTTGCGTCGTGGCAGCATTATCCAAATAAACAAGGTCTGAACCAGAAAATATGGGAAAATCTTTTTTGATTTCTGCGGGTGAGAAAGACATTAGAACATTCCCAATTCAAGTTGAGCGGCTTCACTCATCATGTCTCGATTCCATTGCGGTTCCCAGACCAGTTCCACTAATACTGTTTCAACGCCCTCGATTGCTTGCACTTTTCGTTCCACTTCTCCAGCGATCATAGGGCCCATTCCACAACCTGGAGCTGTTAGTGTCATTTTAATATTCACACTTTTCCCCTCATTCATATCAGAAATATCCAATCCATAGATGAGTCCAAGTTCAAAGATATTAATTGGTATTTCCGGATCGTAGCATGTTTTTAGCTGATCCCAAATTTGTTGCTCAATATCTCCTTTGGGTTCTTCAGATTCAGCATTTTCTACAATTTCAATTCCAAGAGCATCCGCATTAGCGGCAGAAATCTGAACCATATTTCCATTGATCAGAATTGTATAATTACCGCCTAAGGCTTGGGTGATGCGAACAAGATTTCCGGCTAGCAATTTCACTTCATCACCGGATGGAACCATGTTGGCATCTACATCTCGTAGGAGTCGGATGGCTTCGTTCGGTACTTGATTCATTTCACGATGCCCTGGACTTTTTCTACAGCATTGGAAAACCCATTGGTTCGTTGGCTGGTTATAGCGCCATCTAATCCGACAGAATTCAAAATGTCGGTACTGTTTACTGATAGAATTTCATCAACGGGTTTACCATTGAATATTTTTTCTAATAATACGAGTAGACCTTTTACAATCAAGGCATCGGACTCAGTCCGAAAAATAAAAGTTGAATTATCACCGCGATCTCCCACAACCCATGCCTGAGAGGTGCAGCCATATATCTTGTTATGATCGGTTTTTTCAGAATCGAGCAATCCTTCAGATTCCTTTGCCATATCCATGAGTTGGATAAACTTGTCTTTTGGATTATCAAAAATGGAAAAAAGGTCATTTAAATCCTGTAACGTTTCTTGGACAGTCATGCTGTTGCATTCTCCGAGAGCCAAGAGTCAAATCGATCTATGATAAAGTCCCGAGCACCATCATGTTTTACTAGAGTCAATAATTCAGTGGCAAAGCCACGAACCAATAATGCTTTTGCAGACATTACATCCAATCCACGGGACCGGAGATAAAAAAGAGCATCTTTGTTCAAGGCGCCGGTGGAAGACCCGTGGGAACATTTTACATCATCCGCATAAATTTCCAATTGTGGATTTGAATTCATAAGGGCGCTTTTGGATAAAAGTAAATTCTTGTTTGACTGGCTAGAATCGGTTTTTTGAGCATCTTTTCGGACAATAGTTCGTCCATTAAATACGCCTGAAGAATGATCCTGAAGCACCGATTTAAAATTTTGTGAACTGCTACAATATGGCACTTGATGATCGGTGATAATATGGTTGTCTAAATGCTGGGAATCATTTGAAAGAGTCAATCCATTGATATTACTATTGGCGCCCTCACCTTTGAGTTTGTTATAAATATTAA
>CAXCBH010000235.1:0-2174 GCA_963980675.1 uncultured bacterium
AACCTTCCCTTTAATAACATTAATACCAACCAATTGATCATTTTCATCCACAAATCTTTTTCCAATAAAATTTTGCTGAAACCAGGCCTTGTCCACTTCAGCACCCAACCCCGGTGTTTCACCGTGCTTATAAAATGTGATTCCCTTTACAGTTCGTCCATCTGGCTCAATAGCAAAATATCCAAAAAGTGTCGACCATAATCCTTTACCGGCAATAGGTATTGCATATCCCTCCACATTATTGCCGATTTTTTTCAAATAAATAGGAAGGAATTCAACGTCCTTTTCAGTATCGATTTCTTTAGGATCTTTTTCTGTCATCTGGCCAGAAGCATCTAAAACGACCGCATCAATATTCTCCTGGAACAATTTTTGAATTTCATCTGAAGTCCAGGGTGTTTCTCCTCCAGGCTTAAACCCAAGGGATACCAGAATATTTTTCTTCATATCATTTTCCACATTGGTAACCTGTAGCTCTCTTAACCCGTCTGCCGCTAAAGCAAGAAAAAAACCTAAAACGATGGTCACGATGGATGTGAATCCCAGTGTGTAAAGGTTACTGCGCATAGCGAACCATCCGTCGTTTTATGTTGCCCTGAATCACAAAATAATCAATAAGTGATGCAAAAGCATTCATGAGCAATATTGCCAGCATGGCGCCTTCCGGATAAGCAGGATTGATGGATCGAATAATTACCGTTAACCCGCCAATAAAAATCCCGTAAATCCAACGCCCTTTATCCGTATGAGCACCGGTGACAGGTTCTGTAGCCATAAATGCTACGCTAAAGGCAAACCCACCCATGACTAAATGATAATGGGCTGGAAGTGTGAGCATGGTATTGGTAGAACCCGTTATTTCAGCCATGAAATTTGTGAGCGCGGCCATGCCTGTAAGTCCCAAGATTGCACCTACCATTACTCGCCAGGAAGCAATACCCGTAAGAGCAAGAAACACTGCACCAACCATGATCCATAAGGTACTGGTTTCACCAATGGAGCCCGGTATCCAACCCATGAATAAATTGATCCAGGAGAAATCAAATTGGGTCACAGAATCAAGAAGAGTAACCGCATCCTGGCTCAATTCTGCTGCTGGAACGGCTAATGCTGTGGCGCCAGAATATCCATCCGGTCCGGATAACCAAACTTTATCACCGGAAATTCGTCCCGGATATGTAAAAAATAAAACCGCACGAGCTACCAGTGCAGGATTAAATATATTCATCCCCACTCCGCCAAAAATCTCTTTCCCAATGACAATACCAAAAGTGGTGGCTACGGCAACCTGCCAGAGTGGAATTGTAGGCGGCATAACCAGTGGTATCAAGGCACAGGTAACTAGAAATCCTTCGGAAACAGGATGACGCCGAACGACAGCAAACAGAAGTTCCCAGAATGCACCAGATGCAAAAGCCACAGCAATGATTGGCAATATTTTCAAGGCGCCATTCATTAGGTTTTCCTGCATTGTAGAAGATTGTCCCAGTGCCACGGCCATTTGATATCCCACATTCATGGCGCCAAAAACATAACAGGGAATCAAGGCAATGACTACCAGGATCATGACACGCTTTACATCAACACTGTCCCTAATGTGTGGACCAGAATGAGTCCGCTCATCTGTGCTAAAAAGAATGGTATCCGTGGCTTCAAAGATCGGGTATAATTTTTCAAGTTTACCATCTGCTTTAAATGTGGGAGCAATTTTATCTAATATATCTCGGAGCCACTTCATTGTCTATCCTTCCGCTTCCAGCATATTCAACCCATCCCGGATTACTTTACCCACATCTATTTTACTGGGACAGGAAAAAGAACAAAGCGCAAAATCTTCATCATCACATTCCAACATGCCTAACTGTTCCATCTCTTCGATATCATGGGCCAGGATGGCACGATAAAGGGCATTGGGATATACATCCATGGGCAGGACATTCTCCCAGGCATTGATGGGCACTATGGCTCGGAGTTCACCATTTTGGGCTGTATTAAAATTAAAAATATTTTCACCAAAAGTCAGAAAAGTATTGGTGAGACTGTATTTTGATTTGCTATTCCCAACCGCCAACATACCCATAAAAGGTCTGTCAACAGAATCTAAGAGAATATTTACAGATGAATCATAAAAACCCAGGAAATTATCTACTTCAACGGTTTGTCCAGTTAAAACA
>CAXCBH010000236.1:0-2168 GCA_963980675.1 uncultured bacterium
AGAGAGTCGCGACGAAAGTCTATGGATCTATGTAAATGACCCACCAAGATTTTTAACCCAGCCTACTATCACAGAATTTATTGCAGGCTCAACATTCAGGTATGAACCTGTCGTTCAGGATCGAAACAAGGATGCTACACTTCGTTATGAATTGGAAGTGGCGCCGGCTGGAATGACCTTTGAAAATGGCGTCTTATCTTGGAAAACGGATAGCGCCCACGTTGAAATTTATGATGTGCGATTGGTTGTAACAGATGGCTTTGAAAGAACAGCCCAGGAGTTCCAACTTTTTTCCCGGGCAGGTGTAAAAATACTTTCTAAGGCATCTGTAAATGCATCTGTTGGAAATCCATATAATTATAGTGTCAAGGTTTGGCGCCAGCGCCCAGATGAAAAGATCAGCTATAAATTATTTTATGGTCCTGATGGGATGAGAATGGATCCTTCTGGTGCCGTTTCATGGACGCCGAATCCGGTGCAGGTTGATACTGCAAAATATGCTATTGTGGTGAGTCATGGTGTGGCAACTGATACACAATATGTGGATCTTTTTGTCAATCATCCACCAATTATTAAATCGTTGCCAAGTCCTATGAACAAGGTTAATGTGGGCGGAATCTGGGATTTTGAGTTGGAAATAGAAGACCCCAACAAGAGTGATCAATTGGTTTATACAGCCCATGAGTTGCCTCAAGGCATGCGCATGGATCCACATACGGGTCGCTTGAGATGGGAACCAACCATGAATGAATTGGACTTCCATACTTTAAAGATTGAAATATCGGATGGACATGAATCTCGAATGATTGAATCTGACTTTTTTGTTAATGCACCGATACAAATTGTTTCGGTTCCAACCATGTCTGCTACGGTTGGTGATGAATATTCTTATCGCATCATGGTGAATGATAAAAATAAAGGCTCTCTCCTGCCATTTAATCGTGTAGTGAAAGTAGAAAATATTTCTGCCATTCGTATGTATTCCATCAACATAACCGATGATGTTTCGCTATCAAATGTAGATAGGTTCTTGGGTGATTGGCATAATGCTGATGCTATCTATTACGTGGATCCAAAATATCCAGCTGATTCACTTGTTTCCAGGCTTAACATGAAAAAATATACTCACTCCGTTTTCTTTGAAGATGATAGGTTGTGGGTGATTTTGGAAACGATTGATGGCCGAACTATTAAAGTAAAAGACTTCCTTTGGGAATTCTTTCATGGCGGAAAAGGGAAACCACCTCGCGTGGTGGTTGAACGTGTGAATCATGTAAAATTTTCTCTCTTGGATTTCCCGGAAGGAATGGTGGTGGATAACGCATCGGGTACTCTTCGCTGGACACCATCAGTGAATCAAACTGATGCACATCGTATTACCGCTGTTGCGTCAGACGGCTATACCAAGGACGAACAATCCTTTGAAATCTATGCAAATCATTTACCTACCATTGTTTCCAATCCACCCCATATGGGTCTAGTAGGAGAGCTATTTAAATACCAAGTTCGCGTAGATGACAATAATGAAAATACTCAATTGGAATACACGCTTATGAAAGGTCCGCATGGTATGCAAATGGATCGCCATGGAAAAATTCTTTGGGTTCCAAAAGCAGCTCAGATTAATAACAATACATTTGAAGTTGCTGTAAGTGATGGTTATGGAACGGATGTACAGAAAGGGAAAGTGTTTGTGAATAATGCCCCAACAGTTATTTCCAATCCTAAACCTGTTGGGCTCACAGGACATAACTGGCGTTATAAAATGACATCAAAGGACTTGAATGGGGATAAAGTAGCTTATCGCGCTGTGAGGCTACCCAAATACGCCGAGTTTGATAAAAAGAAAGCAACCGTTGAATGGACACCTCGTAAGAACCAGATGGGTATGAATGATTTTATCTTAATGGCAGTAGATGAACACGGTGCCACATCAACTCATGAATTCCAAGTTCATGTTTTTAACGATCCCAGTACTCAACAATTAGTGAATACAGGCTGGCCACTAATGCTCACTTTCGTGGGAGTTGTATTCGCTTGGGGAATGGCGCAGATTTAATAACACTTTCCTTTTAAATAATCCATATGATTATGCAGATTAGCTAGTTAAAGTATGAATAAAAACGTCGAGTCTGGTCTCTTTTTTCAGGGCTAGTTTTTTTCTCAAT
>CAXCBH010000237.1:0-2143 GCA_963980675.1 uncultured bacterium
CTCTTTTATCAATGGGTTGGCCAGTTCTGGCAGAATTTTCCATGGCCAATTGAACCAGTAAATTTTCTGTGTCCGATTCAGAGAGTCGCTTATCCGCATATTTAGCGTAATGCCCCACTCCGGCCGATTGCTCAGACCATAAATATTTTCCATCTTGTAATGTGGCATTGGGGTCCAACATTTCATTTGTGCCATTCACGTAATATAAATTGGGGTCCGTCATTTTTTCTGGTTTTCTCGTCATGGTATCTTCGTTGGCCACCATTAAAGCAATGTTTGATTCCGGATCATTCAAATCACCGGAGATAATGGCTTCCACCGGACATACAATCACACATGCTGGCTCATAACCACCATCAATCTTATGGGCACAATAATTACATTTTGCCGCCGTGTTGGTTTCAGGATCGATATATAGTGCATCATAGGGGCACGCTTGCATACAGGATTTACATCCAATACAGCGGTCATTATCAAAATCAACAATACCGTCCGCCCGCGTATAAAGTGCAGTTGTAGGACATATTTCTACACACGGCGCATCGGCACAATGATTACATCTATGGACAGAAAATTCCCTAGTGTTATTCGGAAATTCACCTTTCTCAATATATTTCACATGGGTGCGATTGACGCCAATGGGTACGTCGTGCTCACTTTTACATGCCACCGTACAGGCATGGCACCCAATGCACATGCGGTTGTCTATGACAAATCCGTAATTCATTTTTTTAATTTATTGAATTATGCAAAGCAGCAGCACATTCATTTTTTCCTAAATCCATTACGTCTGCTTCATCCATATCTACATCCATCCAGCCTGAGTTTACTTTTCGAATTTCATCATAGACTGCGGGTGATTTTCTCATATTATCCATGATGAATTCAGTGAATTCTTCCAATGAATCTAACGCGTATATCGATGCATTATATCCAACAATATTTTCTAATTTTTTGGAAAATACCAATTGATCGTTAGCTTCCGCCCAATTCATAAAATGCCCCGGCAAAACATCTAAATTTTTATCAAGACTTTGTACCTTATTTGTCAATGTATCATAAAGCATGGCAGACCATTCTTTCGCTTTCCCACCTAGATCGGGACGGCCTATAGAATGGATAAAAATAGTGTCCCCGGAAATGAAATATTTATCATCAATAATATAGCTAGTACTTCCCGGCGTATGCCCCGGTGAATGCATTACTTTTACCATAGGCCCATTGCCACCCATTGTGAACGATTCGCCATCATGCACCTTACTATATAGAAAAGAAGCTTCACCAAAATCGCCAACATGTGCCATAATCTCAGCACCTGTTTCATTTGCAATTTGTTTACTTCCACTGATATAATCGGCCTGAAGATGCGTTTCAAAAGCCCGAACAATTTTTGCGTGACGCTTTTTGGCAAAAGATTTATAAAAATCATAATTCCGACTTGGATCAAAAATGACCATTTCGCCTTGATAAATTAGGCCGTAATTACAGGATGCTTTCCCGGGACGAATAAATTGATATAAAGCATATCCATCCGACACCTGGTTTATTCTTTTTGGAACCAGCATATTGCCCCAAGTTTTAATTCCGCCAGTTAAATAGGCGACATCGCTAAACCCATGATTCACCAATATTTCACCCACATATTGTGCTGATCCTTCTTTAGCGCAGACCACTTTGATAGGTTGTTTACGAGAGACTTTTTCCACGGATGTATCTTCTTCTTCCATAAAATCGAAATAGGGTACGTTCGCCATTTCAAATTGGTATGGACCTTCAACATTAAACCGTTCGAAGTCTTCTTCATTTCGAACATCCAAAATGAGCATCTCTTCACGATTGGATAAGAATTCAAATAAGTCATTGGCAGAATATGATTTTAATGATGACATAGGCTAATCTATTTAATGACTTTTTCTGATATAGAAATGTTTTGTATTTGCATCAATTACTATTTTCACAATTTGATATTTTGAAGACCTGCACCAGGCTTTTAAATCGGGCTCGGCTCATGGGTGCGCACTAGATGTTTTCAGGATTCCACCAATGGGGAGTGTCTTGATGGCTTGCCATGACCGAATGACGGGCATACCCATGCCACAAGTTCCCAAATCAATTTGATGGTCGGATTTCAATTATACAAATA
>CAXCBH010000238.1:0-2082 GCA_963980675.1 uncultured bacterium
CACAGGTACACGTCGAACAAGATCCTGATAGGAAGCAATTTCCTGTTTTGACATAATAGCTTGGACCAGTTGGGTTTCTGTTGTAGTTGTTTCCCGAACGATGGCAATTTCATCCGTAGTGGATGGATAATCAATATTCAGGTTAAACATAAATCGGTCCAACTGTGCTTCCGGCAACGGATAGGTTCCTTCTTGCTCGATAGGGTTTTGGGTAGCTAAAACAAAGAAGGGTTCGTCGAGATCGTATGTTTGCCCCCCGGTAGTGACCTTATGCTCTTGCATTGCTTCTAATAAAGCTGCTTGCGTTTTTGGTGGTGTCCTATTGATCTCATCAGCCAAAACGATATTAGCAAAAATGGGACCCTTGTAAAATCGAAATGAACGCTGTCCTGAATTGGGATCCACATCAATAAGTTCAGTGCCCGTGATATCGCTGGGCATGAGATCCGGTGTGAATTGAATACGCTTGAAAGAAAGGTCTAACACATCTGATAATGTTTTGATGAGTAATGTTTTTGCCAATCCCGGAACGCCAACTAGAAGAGAGTGCCCCTTTGCCAAAAGTGCAATGAGCATATGATCCAGAATTTCTCTTTGTCCTATAATAACTTTCCCTACTTCCTGAGAGAAGTTTTGTTTGGCTTCAGCTAGTTGTTCAAGGATAGCTAAATCTTGTTGTGTCTCTGTCATAAAATTTGTATTTGTTAACTGGTTAAAAAAGGGGCAAAAGTTACCCAAATGGACTTACCCTAAAAAGAAAGAATCAACGCACTCAAATTAAAAGAGTTTCCCATTGAAGATTCATATATTGATTCGGAAATTCTAGTTCATGTCTGATATAGTGAAATTAAAATATAAACCACTGATTGGCCAATCAATCCCCGATTTGGAGTCTTTCGCTGAAACCCACGGGGAAAAACCATTCCGTGGACGACAACTCTTCGATTGGATATATCGCCAGCAAGTGGATGATGTTTCTGCTATGACTGATCTTTCAAAATCATTTCGGGAAAAACTTGGCAATGTTCCTATTCATCCGCTTAAAATGATAACTGAGGATGTGTCTGTTTCAAAACAAACACAGAAAATCCTTTTTGAATTATTGGATGGGAATTTGTTGGAATCTGTATTAATGAAAGAAGGCAACAGAATAACAGTTTGTTTATCTACGCAAGTGGGGTGTGCTGTGGATTGCGATTTTTGCGCCACGGCAAAAATGGGATTTATCAAAAATCTTACTACAGGTGAAATTGTAGATCAATTTCTTCAGCTCCAGAAAATGAGTGAACAAAAAATTACTAATGTGGTTTTTATGGGCATGGGTGAGCCCTTTCTAAATTATAAGAATTCCATTGCGGCGGCGGATCTTCTTCACCATTCCAAAGGAATTAATATGGCAGCTTGGCGTATCACCATTTCCACTGCAGGGGTTGTACCCAAGATCCAAAAATTTTCTAAAGAGCAACAACCTTACAAACTAGCAGTGAGCCTGAATGGAACTACACAGAACCAACGATTAAAAACAATGCCGATTACCGAAACACATTCATTTTCAAATCTGATTAAAGCATCGAAAGATTATGCATACAATTCCCGTAATAGGATTACTTTTGAGTATGTACTCATGGATGGGATCAATGATCAGCCTAAAGATGCAGAAAAGCTTATTCAAATATTGGGGTCGATTGAATGTAAGTTAAATATTATTCCTTATAATGAAATTGGTGATGTTTACAATAGACCGTCTGATGAAAAAATTGAAGCATTTATGAAATCACTGAAACAAGCATCTTTCCCGGTGACGGTCCGCTGGAGTAAGGGAATAGATATTGATGCCGGCTGCGGTCAACTGGTAACAAATTCCACATAGAATTAAACAGATTTAAACATAATAAGAGAAAAAATATGAATATTAGATCAGAGATTAAAAGTATTGAAAAAAATATTATCGATTGGCGGCGGGATTTTCACCAGTATCCCGAATTGGGATTTGATGAACATCGCACATCCAAAATTATTGGTGAAGCCCTGAAGGAAATGGGGCTTGCTCCAAAAATGAATGTTGGAAAGACGGGTGTTACT
>CAXCBH010000239.1:0-2071 GCA_963980675.1 uncultured bacterium
CATATTATAATTTTCAAGAAAAATGATTTTTACTTTTCCAATCATGAATTTTGAATTTTCCACAATTTGTCGAATCAATTCTTTTCCATCTTGATCATTGGGGTGGGCTTTTCCTGAAAAAATGATTTGTATTTTTCCTTCTCCGAGAGATTGTAACCGTTCCAGGTCATGGAATATTAATTGGGCACGTTTATATGTGGCTGATCTGCGAGCAAATCCTATGGTTAATGTATTTCCATCCAATGCTTTTGAGACTTGTGAATTCGCATATCCCAATAAATAATTTTTTCTATTTTGGTGAGCTTCTAAAAAAATATCATCGGGGATATTATCCACATCCAATAAAGCTTCAGGGTTTGTTCTCCAATTTGGTAAATATTGATCATACAATCTTTTGAATGGGCTCCCCATCCAATACGAATGATGAACACCATTTGTAATGTATCCAATATTCGTCCAAGAAAATTGATCCTGAGCTACTTGACCATGTAACTGCGAGACTCCATTCGCCGATCGACTAAAATATAATCCAAGTTCAGTCATATGAAGACGGCCATTTTGAACAAGTGATGGCAATTCCAAATTTTCAGGCAACAATCCACGTAATAATTTTTTAGCCCGTGATTCCGCAAAGTGATCATGCCCAGCAGGAACTGGTGTGTGTGTCGTAAAATGACATAGAGATTTTACTTTTTCAACATTTCCATTAAATTTTTCCAAAAGATCCAAAGCTAAAAATGAACAATGCCCTTCATTCATATGGTACGTTTTAATCTCATTTTGTCCTAATTCTTCCAGAAGTTTAGTTCCACCAAAGCCAAGAATTGCTTCCTGAAGAATTCTGTGATCTTTGTCTCCAGAATACAAACGTAAAGTGATATTTCTATCATCATCAAAATTTTCTTCTACATCTGTATCCAGAAAATAAACTGGAATTATGTGACCGCCATGCCCCACATAATCAAATTGATAAGCTTGAACCCATACATTCCTTTCCCGAAGGCGGAGTGTGAATTTTACATCCAATTTTTTTAACAAAGGATGTGGATCAAACCGAGGGTAGGTTTCAGTCTGAATACCATCTTCATCTATACGTTGTTTAAAATATCCTTCTCTGTAGAGCAGTGTAATTGCACACATATTTAATCCAATATCACCGGATGCTTTAATATGATCCCCTGCTAAAACACCCAATCCGCCACTATATGTTGGCAAACTAGATGATATCCCAATTTCAGCTGAAAAATAAGCTATGTCATATTTCTTATTCATGTTCTATTAGATTTCTCCGTTAATTGTCGTAAATGTTGCTTTATATCTTGAGTTAACATGCCAGGAGACATACGCCATTCCCAATTTCCACCAACTGTGCCAGGTATGTTCATTCGCGCTGATGAATCTAAACCCAACACATCTTGCATAGGAATTATGGATGTATTTGCATTTGCATTAAGTGTGAATTCTACCATTTTCCAATTCACATCATGTCCATCTAAGTTTAAAATGTTTTTTGCATGCTGGCGCTCATTTAAAAAATCCTGTTCAGATTGGGTTGATCCATTTTCAAATTCAGCATTGTACCAACCAATAGATGTATCATTATCGTGTGTGCCTGTATATACAACTGTATTTTCACTTATTGAATCAAACGGATGTCCATTCCCAAATGACATTTGAAGAACCTTCATCCCAGGTATACCAAATTTTTCCCTTAATACAGCAGCATCTTTGGACGCTTCACCTAAATCTTCTGCTAGGATTGGTTTTCTCCCAAGTTTGTTCTTGATAGCATCAAATAGTGCTTCTCCCGGCCCCTTTACCCAATAACCTCGATAACCATTATCATCTTTTGCAGGGACTTCCCAAAATTTTGCGAATCCATTAAAATGGTCAATTCGAACAATATCAACTCTCTGGAATAAATGTGTGATTCTGGATGTCCACCATTCAAAATTATTTTTCCTATGTTCTGCCCAATCATAAATTGGATGACCCCAATTTTGACCTGATTCTATAAAAAAGTCTGGTGGGCATCCTGATTGGACAATCATATTGCCGTTATTAGATAGTT
>CAXCBH010000240.1:0-2008 GCA_963980675.1 uncultured bacterium
GCAGTACCAGGGACAGGGGTTTATTCTAGTACTATTGATACGTCTCAGATCTTTTTACTCACAGATTACGGTAGTCACTATACTATGCCAAGATTTCATTTACCTGGGACAGATTCCGTGGGCGTCTTCTTATCGATTGAAGATTATATGGAGATTAGCTCCTTTATCACTTTTCGGTTAAGCAGTTCTGGTGCATTTGGTGAAGTAAACCCTGAATTAATTATTACTTACCCCAATGGAGGACAAACATTATATGCCAATTCAACGTATGAAATTCTCTGGAGTTTCGGCGGAACTAGTTCTGAAAAAGTGGATTTATATTATTCTACAAATGGAGACTCAACCACCTATAACATAGCCAATTGTGTTCTTACAGATAATTGGATAGAAATTAAATCAGGATTAGACAATCTTGGCTCATATTCATGGGATTTGGCTACCAGTGGGTTATCAGAAACTGATTCATTAAGATTGAAAATCGTGTCTTCAAATGGAAAGGCTTGTGACATCAACGGACATTATATCAAGATTAGGTCTCCATCCAGATCGAATCGTATGAATCGTCCAAAACAAAAATTGAGTATGATGGGTAATCGATGAAGCGAATTATTCTCATATTTTGTATGGTTGGAATCTTTGTTCAAGCCCAAACCAAACGTGATCCACGAATGGTAGGAATGGCGGGTGCTTATACAACCATTGCCGATGGAATTTTCTGTGTTGGTTTTAATCCTGGAATAATAGGACTTCAACAAAATAAACCATTTATGATTCAAGCGTTTCAATTGGATTTAGGTATGCTTGGAAATTTTTTCTCTATCCAAAATATTGCACAATATAGCGGTGATACTTTGAATACTGCCGAGAAAGATGCACTCTTCGATCAATTAGAAGCGTCTGACGGAATGGGGTTTTTTGTGGACACACACATGCCAATCCCTTTTATGAATATTTCTAAAGGGAATATGGCTTTTACGTCCAATAATATCATTTTACAGAATTATAAATTACCTATGGGATTATTGGAGCTCATTTTTTATGGCAATGGCCAAAAACCGAACTTGGATCTTGAATTCAATTATGAGATTTTGGGATTGAACGAATACGGATTTTCATTTGGGATTCCCTTTAAATCCATGTCTTGGGGAGTTACTGCAAAATATTTGCAAGGATTATTTTATCTTGGGATTGATGAAGATTCTTCTTCAGCGAACTTGATAACAGATGATCTTGGTATCTATGGTTCAGGAGAATATATCATACGGCAGGGTGTGGGCGGTTCCGGATTTGGGCTTGATATTGGGGTGGTTTCTCGACCCTATAATGGGTGGCAATTTGGCGCGTCATTTATCAATATGGTAGGGTCGATTAAATGGAATCAAAGCGGTGGTGGTAATGAGCCTTCCAGTATTAATCCGCTAACGGACTCATTTTATCCATTTACCTTTGGAGATGATACACTAGATCAAAATGAATCCATTTTATATACATTCAATATTGATACAATTCGTATGGACAAGCTTGGGAATGACTCCCTATTCACGAATGAGACCATTTTTTTTGTGGATACCTTAGAGAATGGTAAACGGCCTGAATTTGTCACTCGGTATCCAGCAACTTTCAGACTGGGTGCATCGAAAAGAGTGAATAATTTCTTATTTGCCACAGATTTGGTGGCTGGATTTGAAAATAAATATTATGCGCGACAGCAGTGGAAATGGGCTATGGCGGTTGAGTGGAATCGGATTCAAACAATCCCAATGAGAATTGGTTATTCCTGGGCAGGTGGAGAAATGAAAGAATTGGCCATGGGTTTTGGTGTAAAAAAAGGCCCTGTTATCTTTGACCTGGGTTTTTCTTTTCGAAATGGCATTTGGCTGCATACAATGAAAGGATTCAATTTCTCCTTTGGATTTACATGGGTTGGAAAGTCAATAAAAAAAACGGAAAAGGAAGGCCCTTCACCAGCTCTAAAAGAGTAAAAACATTATAATAACGGATTACGTTT
>CAXCBH010000241.1:0-1962 GCA_963980675.1 uncultured bacterium
CTTAAATTCATAGAAGTATATTCCACTAGTTGCCAATTGACCATTCATGGATTTACCATCCCAACTCACACGATAATTTCCACCAAATCCCGGCAAGATTAATCTGTCCAATACAACACGTCCGGTCAAATCATATATACGGAATTCTACTGCTTCTTTTGCGGGCATACTAAAATCAAAATTTACTTTCCCATTAAATGGATTTGGATATGCGGCGCTCACTCTGAATTCAATTGGTAACTCACAATCACAGTTAGAGGAATTGGACAGTAATTCACTTTTAATTAAGGTCCGGCCATAATAATTGGCTAAGTCTTCTTTCCCAGAGCTACGATAGTCAATCCAATCGAGAAAAAATTCTTCTCCTGAATGATGGGTTATATTCACATTTTGTTGCTTATGATAAGCCACACAAATCGGAGTGCCATTCATATCTGTGGTCATTCCTTGGCCAATTTTGTAACCAGATCCATATAAATCCACACCATTGATTAATAACGGATCTTCATTGATGTACCCTCTACCATCTTCCCAAAGTATTAAGAATTCATCGGCCATAACAGATTTCACTTTTGGTGTATAATTATTTAAAGAGTCATTCACTACTGATGTGAATTGAATAGCATCACCCAAAAGATTCCCATTTTCAAGATCTAAAACTTGTCCAAATATTTCAAAATTTTGCCCATTGCGAAAATCTTCCCAAACTATCATAGATTTACTATGGTCTTCATTAAGATCGAAAGTAAAATTTGTTTGATCTTGGTCTGCATCAGAAATAACAATTCCTCCTGAACTCCATAACTGATTCCCTTCCCAATCGACAACTTGGGAATATATATCTGAAAAGTTCCCAATTTGATTCCAATAACAAATAATTCCACTTTCTTCATTAATCATTTTTATTTGAAGATTACTTGATGCTGAATAGGGATCACTTAAATTGACTCCTGCAGGGTTCCAGCCAATTGCAGGACTTCCGTCATGATCAATTTTTAAATATTTAATAATTTTGAGAGATCCATTTGGTGACCATTGTTCATTGAACCAGAAGATCATTAAATGATCGTCTGGTGTTTCAATCACAGAAAGAATTATATCATCGCTGTTTGCATTTATTAGCTCTATACCTCCACTGTTAAACACCGTATTTCCATCTTCATCCAGCTTTTGATAATATATATTATAGTCCCATAGTCTACTCTCTGACCAAAAACATCCCACACCATTTTGAATATTGACAAGAATTCCATCCCTCATATCTGCTTCAGGAGAAATAGCAACACCCGTTGAATCCCAAATATTCTCTAATTGTTCATTAAGTTTGTTTATTTTCATGAATTTAGGTGAAGATGTGGCATCATATGTACCAACATAAAAGTTTGATTCATTTTTTATAACATTGGGAGATGTATTATCATCGGATGAATTATCGCTGAAAGAAATTTGTTTACCGTTGTTATACTGGATCGCACTATTGATTATTCTAGTGGCATATATCTTTTTTGTCGCCCGATTATCTTCCCAGGTAAGGAAAAAATCATCATCCCCTTTTCTGAAATTTGATGTGTATTTGATATCTCCATCCAAACCGACCATTGCGGTTACTCCGCCATTATCCCAATAAGGCGTTGGGCCAGTATCCAATTTTTGAACTTTTAAATCAATACTAGATTTCTCTTTATCAGCATAAATAATATATAATCCGGTTGAGAATGAGCCCAAAATATTGGGAGAAAACTGTTCTCCATTAGTATCAGAAATATTCAGAGGATCATTCAAAGTGTATGACCCATCTGATTGAATATTTTGGTACATAATTTCAATTTCCGGGAAAGTGCCTCTTTCCCACACAATATTCAAGTCACCTTCATCGCCACCGGAAAATCGAGCACCAAAATCACGGGAATTATCTAAATCAATTTTAATGCCATTTCCCCATTGGCGATCACCATTTACGTC
>CAXCBH010000242.1:0-1953 GCA_963980675.1 uncultured bacterium
ATATTTGATCGTGAATATTCTCCTCATTGAACCTTATTTCACTGGATCTCATAAGCAATGGGCCGTTGGATTTGCCGAATACAGCAAGCACGATGTTCGATTTTTAACAATGAAAGGCCAATTCTGGAAATGGCGCATGCATGGCGGAGCAGTAACCATGGCAAGGGAATTCAATAATCTCACCTGGCGCCCGGATCTCATTCTTGTTACGGATATGCTAGATTTATCCACATTTCTTGCCCTTACAAAATCCAAATCCTATGGTATTCCTACTGCTATCTATTTTCATGAAAATCAATTGTCTTATCCTTGGTCGCCGAAAGATCGAGATATTCAAAATAATCGTGACACCCACTACGGGTTTATCAATTATGCATCAGCGTTGGCTGCAGATCAGGTATTCTTTAATTCTGAATTTCACATGGCTTCTTTCCTGGATGCTCTCCCTCGTTTCCTACGGAAATTCCCAGATTATCGTGAATTAGATTCTGTAAATGTGATCCGTGGAAAAAGTCATATCCTTCACTTGGGTATGGATCTTCGGCAATTTGATAATCATCGAAAGGGGCATGGTGATGAACCGCTCATTCTCTGGAATCATCGCTGGGAGTATGATAAAAATCCCACTGAATTTTTTAACGTTTTGGGAAAAGTCCGGGAATATGGCCATAATTTTAAATTGGCGGTCATGGGAGAAAATTTTAATCAATACCCAGATATTTTTATTGAAGCCCATAAATCATTTAAAGATCAGATCGTTCAATGGGGCTATACAGAATCATTCACAGAGTATGCGCAATGGCTCTGGAAGGCTGATATTCTACCTGTAACATCCAATCAGGAATTTTTCGGCGCAAGTGTCATGGAAGCCATGTATTGTGACACATGGCCCATTTTACCCAATCGATTAACATATCCGGAGTTACTGCCTCCCGAACACCATCGAGATCATTTATATTCCAATGGTCAGGATCTTTTTAATAAAATAAATTGGGCTATTGAAAATTACGAACAGATAAAGTCCCTACAATTCCATTCAATAGCTAAACCCTTCGATTGGGAATCCATGGCGCCCATATATGATATTGCTCTAGAACAGATATAAGGATATTGCTAGCAAGTAAAATAAGAGCTACTAAGTGCTATTTTAACAACACCATTTTCCTTGTCTGATTGTAATCGCTAGATGATAATTTTATAAAATATACACCACTAGGCTGGTTGTTTCCATTCCAATGAAATTCACGGGTTCCAGATTTAATTTCGCCATCGAATAGCGTGTCAATCAAACGACCATTTATGTCAAATACTTGTAATGATGTATTACAATTCATTTCAAAATGAACAGTAATGGTTGTAATTGGATTGAATGGGTTGGGGTAATTGTTTACAATAGCGAATCTTTTTGGAACAGGATTTTCATTTATTATCCCCACACTTGGATCCAATGAGATATCAAAAACCCTTGGAAGGTGATCGGATGCTTCCTGGGTGTCATCCCACTCTAATCCATATCCTGCCAACGTTTCATCATCCAAAGCTAATGTATTTAGAATGTAATGTTTTCCTGTATCAATTGTAGCATCGGAATAAAAAATATAATCCAGTTTTCCCGGATTAAATGAACTACCATCACTCCGCCAAGTATAACCCATCCGTTTATGTGTATGACGGGAAAAAAGATCGACAATATTTGATGCATCCCAATCCGGTGGAAAATCTTCACCATATTCATTTTCATCTACTATATCGCCAATACGTAATGTTTCCACCTGTTGGCGATATCCTACAAAATTGAAATCTCCAACATGAACAAAAGGCGTTTCAAGGTCCAAATTAAAAGGACCGTCACTATTCGTAATCCAATTTCGCCAAACGGAAGCAAATTCATCCACTTGTTCTTGGCGACTATCATTGTATGCACAACAAGATGGATGAGAATTGATGACCAAA
>CAXCBH010000243.1:0-1937 GCA_963980675.1 uncultured bacterium
GACTATACCGCATCCATTTTTGGTGCAGCTTTAAATGTAAAAGAAATAGAAATCTGGACTGATGTAAACGGTATTTTATCTGCAGACCCCAATTTGGTTTTCGATGCAAAAACCATTTCTCATATTACGTATGAAGAAGCCATGGAATTGGCTCATGCCGGGGCAAAAGTCATTTTCCCCCCCACCATGATTCCTGCTTTATATAAATCTATTCCCATCCGCATTAAAAATACATTTGAACCAGACAATCCAGGGACGGCTATTACACAGGATCGTTTAAGGGATGATCATTTTGCCGTGGGTATTTCATCTTTATATAATGTTTCCCTAATCCGATTCCAAGGAGCCGGTATGGTGGGACGTTTTGGAGTAATTGGTCGGGTATTTGATGCACTAGCCAAAAAGAAAATAAATATTATTCTTGTGTCTCAAGTGTTTAGTGAACATTCCATTTGTTTTGCCATCCAACCTGCAGAAGTTGATTTGGCTGAATCGCTTTTGAAGGAAGAATTTTCGTTTGAACTGAAAAATCATTTTATCGATTCTATTAAAATTGAGAATGATCTTTCTCTCATTGCTGTTGTGGGTGAAGGAATGCGCCATACACCTGGAATTTCCGGAAAACTATTTAGCGTCCTTGGCGAAAAAAATGTAAATGTGATTGCTATTGCTCAAGGATCTTCGGAAAGAAACATATCCTTTATTATAAAAAATGATGAAGTCAAATCAGCCATTCGATCTTTGCATCAATATATTTTTTCAGACAATGCTATTATTAATGTATTTATCGCTGGGGTTGGTTTGGTTGGTTCAGATCTAATAAGGTTAATCCAGGATAATAATTCCATAAATATATGCGGTATAATGAATAGCCGAAAAATGATTTTGAATCCAAATGGATTAGATTCGCAACATTATGTGGAAGAATTAGCAAATGGCGATACAGTTGATTTGGAATCATTTATTTCTTCCGCATCTCAATCTCTGAACTCTGTATTTGTGGATGTAACATCATCACCAGCAATTGCAGAAAAAACGGCAAATATTCTTATAAAAGGAATTTCTGTTGTATCTGCTAGCAAACTGGCCAATGCCATGAATCAGGGTTATTATAATTCGATTCGTGAGAATTCGGAAGCCGCTGGTGCTCTATTTAAATATGAAACAAATGTTGGCGCAGGGCTCCCAATTATTGAGACATTACATACTTTAATAAACACAGGTGATACGATTAATAAAATTGAAGGAATTATGTCTGGAACATTAAGCTATTTATTCAGCCAATT
Source organism: uncultured bacterium (assembly GCA_963980675.1). Classification (GTDB taxonomy): domain Bacteria; phylum Fidelibacterota; class Marinisomatia; order Marinisomatales; family UBA1611. The sequence goes on from CAXCBH010000243.1 coordinate 1,287, forward strand.
TGATGGTTCTATTCCTTTTAGTGAATTAGTAAAAAGTGCTCAGGAAAACGGGTACACTGAACCGGATCCGAGAGATGACTTAAATGGTGTGGACGTGGGAAGAAAGATTCTCATTTTAGCCCGAGAGACTGGTGCACAATTAGAGTTTGATGATGTATCTATTCAAAGCTTGATTCCAGAAAATATGGATCCGGCATTTTCCGTTGATGAATTTTTAAAGCAATTACCCAAATATGATGACAAATTTTTAAACATGTATACTTCAGCTTCCCGGGAAGATAAGATGCTGCGATATATAGCCACCTGGGATGGTCAAAATGCAACAGTGGAATTGAAAGCAGTAGGAATTAAAAACCCTTTTTATCACCAAAATGGACGAGAAAATTTTATTGTGTTTACAACCAAAAGATATAAAGGTACACCCATGATTATTAAAGGGCATGGCGCCGGAGCTGAAGTCACAGCCGCTGGTGTTTTAGGAGATATTTTAAAATGTCAGTAGAAAAAAATATTAAAGTAAGTGTTTTGGGTGCTACTGGAATGGTTGGGCAAAATTGCTTACGATTATTGGAAAACCATCCATGGTTTCACGTTATAGATGTAGCTGCTTCCGAGCGTTCCTCCGGAAAAACGTACCAGATCGGAAGAGCG
>CAXCBH010000244.1:0-1903 GCA_963980675.1 uncultured bacterium
AGGTCGGAAACGTGGCGATAGGGTGTATATTGCGAACGTAATCAAATGTCGTCCTCCCAATAACCGTGATCCCTTGCCATCCGAAGTAAAGAAATGTGAACCTTATTTAATCGAACAAATAAGTCAAATTCAGCCAAAATTGATAGTAGCATTAGGCCGTGTTGCCGGTAAAACATTATTGAAGATGGATGTCCCTTTAAAAGAAATGCGGGATAAAACCCATGATTACAACGGGACACCGCTTCGTGTTACCTTCCATCCGGCTGCCCTCTTAAGGAATTCGAATTTCAAGAAACCCGCGTGGATTGATTTCCAGTGGATTCGGGATTATTTACAATACGCATAAAACAATGACACCAGACGATAACCAGATACTCAATGTTCAACCCCACTCCGATGATGCGGAAATGGCAGTTCTTGGGTCTATGCTGGCTTCAAAAGAAGCCGTTAGCCAAACAATTCAGTGGTTAGGACCAGAGCATTTTTATAAAGATGGAAATGGGAAAATATTTTCTGTCATGCTCAACTTATTTGATAAAGGTGAGCCAATTGATACCGTATCCGTCATTGATCTTCTCAAGAAAAATAAAGATCTAGAATCTGTTGGTGGTGCATATTATGTGACCGGGTTAGTTGAATCAGTTCCCACGGCAGCCCACGCAGAGCGATATTCCAAGATTGTACTAGAAAAAGCTTTACTCCGGAATTTGATCAATTTGTCCCATGATATTGCAAAAGAAGCATATGATGACAGCCAGGAGGTAGGTGATATACTGGATACAGTGGAACAATCCATTTTCAGAATTACCCAGAATCGTTTGAAAGGTGGATTTAAGCACATTGATCCGATACTCGTTGAAGCATTCGAACAATTAGAGCATATAAATGCCCAATCAGGCAATGTGATCGGCGTACCATCTGGGTTACTTGATTTAGATGATATAACATCTGGATTCCAAAATGGTGACCTTATCATTGTTGCGGGTCGACCGGGTATGGGGAAAACAGCTTTGGCTTTATCCATGCTAAGGAATGCTGCATTAGAAGGTGGTGTTGGTGTAGGAATGTTCAGCCTTGAAATGGCAAATCATCAATTGGCTATGCGTCTCCTTTGTGCAGAAGCCCGAGTGGACAGTCATTTTGTCCGGACAGGAAACCTCCCCAAAACCCATTGGAAAAATTTAAGTATTGCTGTTGGATCTTTGGCTGTAGCACCCATTTATTTGGACGATACACCAGCTCTCACCGTATTAGAACTGCGAGCGAAAGCGCGTCGATTGAAGGCCGAACACAATATTGGAATGATTGTAGTGGATTATCTTCAATTGATGCAGGGACCGAAAGGTGTTGAAAGTCGGCAACAGGAAATTTCAGTGATTTCAAGGTCATTAAAAGCTTTGGCAAAAGAATTAGAAATTCCTGTTGTTGCCTTGTCCCAGTTATCCCGTGCTGTTGAACAACGGGCAGATAAGCAACCCCAATTATCAGATCTTCGTGAAAGTGGTGCTATCGAGCAAGATGCGGATGTGGTCATTTTCCTTTACCGTCAGTGGCTGTATACTCAGGATGATGAGGATGAAGGTAAAGCAAAAATTATTGTTGCGAAACAGAGAAATGGTCCCACGGGTGTAGTGGACGCGTCTTTTATTAGCAAATATGCACGTTATGAAAATTTGTCCCCATCTGAACCATTTTAATGGATAACCCTCTTTCAAGATTAGCCCCGCAATTATTCGGAGAATATCCAAAACCATTCATGAATCTGGTTGAAGCAGTTTCAGTAGGTCCAGGCGAAGAAAAGGATGAAATAAAATCGCTTCTTTGGAAGGCCTACGAATACGGAGGTTATCATCATGAAGGACAAAAGCGTCGGTCAGGCGAAAATTATTTTACTCATTGTGTT
>CAXCBH010000245.1:0-1888 GCA_963980675.1 uncultured bacterium
TGAAGCGCGATATAAACCAGCCCAGGGCGAGGGTTTGGTTTCTTCTTTTTTTGTGTATAATGATGATACCCCCAATACACCCTGGGTTGAGCTTGATATTGAACTTCTGGGACGTTTCCCAAGGGTAGTGGATATGAATACGATCACCAATACCAGCCACCTGCGAACCCATTTTAATCCTTTTAATACCCATTTGGACTTTTTCGAGTATGGTTTTGAATGGACACCAGGCTATGTGGCCTGGTTCATTAATGGTGAAGAAGTATACAGGCAAACAGCTGACCATGTGGCAGATTTAAACCATTCGGCAAAAATTATGATGAATATCTGGAACCCTGTGTTTGATGATTGGGTTGGAATTTGGGATGAGCGTATACTGCCGCGATTTGCACATTATGACTGGGTGCGATACGCTTCCTACACTCCGGGAAGCGGGGACACGGGAACCAGTAATGATTTTACGCACCAGTGGCAGGATGACTTTAACGAATTTGACACTACCCGATGGGAAAAAAGTGATAATCATACTTGGAATGGTAACCAATCTATATTTATTAAAGAAAATGCTGTGTTTGAAGATGGTCATCTAATTCTTTGCTTAACAGATGACGAACATATTGGATATCAGGATCAAACAAAACCCTATGTATTATGGGCGAGAGCAGATGGAGATTCAGTAATTGTTCGATTTAGTGAAGAACTAGATCCGCAGACATCTCAATCAGTTAGCAGTTATTCCATAGCTGGAGTTTCGGTGAATTCTGCAACTCTGATGCTGGACCAACGTACCGTGAAACTGGATGTATCAGGGCTCATATTGGAAAATACGTATAACCTCACAATCCTTGGAATCAAGGATGATGCCCAACCTCCCAATACACAAATGGGGCAATGGTTGGCTATCGATATGCCACAACCCCTATCTTTTCCATTAATGATAAATAATGCAGGTGGTGATTTTGACGATTATTCTTCCGATCAATTATGGTCATCATCTGTAGAGTACGGACATATGAACGGGAATTATCAGTTTACAGATGAAGGGATCAACAATACCACCCAGGAAGACCTCTACCGCTCATCCCTTAACCGTGTTGTTTCTTATAAAGTACGAGTTCCCAATGGTATATATTCCACAACCATCAAGTTATCTGAAAATTATTATGATGAAGAAGGAGAACGGTCTTTTGATATTTTTGCTGAGGATTCAATGTGGGTGTCTGCTTTGGATGTCTATACTCTTGCAGGACAGTATAATGCTTTTGACACTACTTTGACGGGCATAAGGATAGATGACGGTATCCTGGATTTCTATTTTTCTGCAGTGGACTATGGAGGGGGTTACGAATATGCAGGCCCTTTTTTAAACGCAATGGTCATTGAACAGGATTCATTATTTTCACTTGAAACAGGCCCGGAAATTATTTTACGAGAAGGTCAAATAGATATATTCGAGAATTACCCAAATCCCTTTAATCCATCCACTACTTTCAGTTATTCCGTAACCCAACCGGGCAAAACAGAACTTGTTCTATATTCCGTTACGGGTCAGTTAGTTTCTCAAATTATTACGCGCTATAGTCCAGCAGGTGAGCATCAAGTGGTATGGTCAGCAGGTGCACTTCCCAGTGGCTTATTTATTGCTAAATTGAATCATAATTCTGAAATAAAAATCAAAAAAATATTAATTGTAAAATAAAAGAGATATTAATTCATGAATAAACAGTTTATTAAAATCATTATTATTATTATGGGTATATCAATGTTGACTGCAAAGCCATATAGGGGCGGTGAGCTGAGGACCATCAATACGTACCGCTACGGCAGGTATGAAGTACGAATGAAGTCGGCCCAAGGTTCAGGTGTAGTCAGTTCTTTTTTTACCTAT
>CAXCBH010000246.1:0-1885 GCA_963980675.1 uncultured bacterium
GTGATTTTTTCAAACGTATCGGTAATGAGGTATTGCAAGTCATCCGGTGTATCTTCCCGAATTGTTTTTACAAATTCACCAATGTTGGTGTAAGGGTTTGATTGATAGCGAAACTTGTCAATGAATCTTCCCAAAGCGCTATTGAACACATCCTTGCCAATGAAATCAGATAGAGTGTACATCATAAGCCCTGCTTTGTTATAATGGATGTAGGGATGACCTTCAGTCTGAACGATAGTGGGCTCAAATTTCTGTTCTGAATACCTTCCTATAAGATACTTATCGAGTTCATATTTCAGAAATTTTCGGAGTTGTTTCTCCCCTTTCTCTTTTGCCAATAGTGATACTGCAGAATATTCCGCCAATCCTTCACTTAAGAAAGCTGAACCTTGAACATTCCCACCAGAAACCTGGTGCGGCCACCACTGATGTCCCATTTCATGAGCCGTAACCCAAAATGGCATATCTAAATCTTCCGGATCATCAGGGTTCACATCCAACACAAACCCTATGTTCTCTGAAAAAGGAATGGTATTTGGAAATGAAGCAGCATAACTGCCGTATGGAAATTCCAAAATCCTGCATTGCCGGTACGGATATGGGCCATATAGCTCATTATAATACTCTATAGATTTTTTCATCCCTTCCATAAGTTTATCCACGTTGTACGTATGAGTTGAATGATGGTACACTTCCAAATTAATCCCATTCCATTCTTCTTGTATTACCTCATATCGTGCAGAAACAAACGCAAAGAGATTGTGAATCTTTTGGTCCATTTTATAATGAAAAAATCGTCGACCATTTTCTTCCCATTCTTTTTGAATGTAACCGGGCGCCATAGCAATCTGATCCATATCAGTGCTCATGATTACTTCAAAATCCACCCAATCAGCATCATCACCAAGAATACCATGTTTGTTCCCTTCCACATCATCATATTTAGGCATGGGGTCTTGGGTCTCGGATAAGTCATGTTTTTTCCGGGTGCGTTTAGAGCTTAATTCTCTTCCAGGATTGTACCCAAAGTCAGGAAACAAATCGCCACTCCAAATCATGGTACCGTTTTCTACCACCGTCCGATCAACTCCACCGTTGGAAAACCCTGTACGCATTTTTTCGCCGGAAAATTCCAAAGAAAACTCTTCTCCCGGTTGGATTGAAGGATTAAACACAAACATATCCCAACCATAACTGGAATCCGTAAAAACAGTCTCGGTCGGTCTTGACCATGCAAAAGTTGAATAGGGCGCTCGCCGATTAAAATTTGTATGGATTGTGTCAATCACTGAATCCGTTTTATTTTTCATTTGATATACACCGGAAAATTCAACACGCGCTTCTTTGGGAAATAAATGGACTTCCCCACTCACGCCGGTAATTTTTGGCTGCGGAATACCTTTGAACTTTTTATAGGTCTTCTCGTAGTCTGCAGACCGTTTTTCCCAATAATCCGAGCGGTGATATTCATTCAAAATATTCGTGTTATAAAATATGAAACTGCCCGAGCAAATGAAGACGAGTCCAAATGTGAGCATACCAATTTTAATTTGCGGCGTGAATCTGTATTTAGCTGTTGCCCATCGTGATTTGAAATCACCCGTCAATCCCCTATTCCAAAATAAATTACTGGCAAAGGCCAACAATACGGCAAATGCTCCCCAATAGAGTTTGTACCATATAAGCCTCCAGACATAGGGCTCAAAGCCATTCATATCAGAATACCGTGCATCGGAACCTGAACCAAAATGATATAAGGTATGGTCCAACCCAAATTGCCCAGAAAACATTCCAAATAGGAAATAGAGAATCAAAATGAAATGGCCTAAATATTTATGGTTTACCACCGTTTGGATTGAAAAAGCTAAAACACACAGCAGTGCAT
>CAXCBH010000247.1:0-1869 GCA_963980675.1 uncultured bacterium
AAGGGAAATTCCCTTTTCACGGGAATTGTATATTGAACAATCAGACTTTATGGAAGATCCGCCAAAAAAGTTTTTTCGATTAGGACCCGGCAGGGAAGTACGGCTTCGATATGCTTATTTCATTACTTGCCAAGAAGTTATTAAAGATGAGAATGGTAATATTGTCGAATTGCAATGTACCTATGATCCAAAAACAAAAGGTGGCTCTGCGCCGGATGGCAGAAAAGTGAAAGGAACATTACATTGGGTTTCCACACAACATGCTGTAGATGCAGAAATCCGATTGTATGATCGATTATTTTTAAAAGAAAATCCTGATGAGGATGGTGAATTATTAAAGAACTTGAATCCGAATTCCTGTAAAACTTTTTCCAATTCAAAATGTGAACCTAGCCTTGCGAATCCTGAAAGTCTTACTTATCAATTTGAACGTAACGGTTATTTTATTAAAGATGAAAAAGAATCAATCAACGGGAAATTGGTTTTTAACCGGGCAGTGTCTTTACGAGACTCCTGGAAAAAATTTCTCAAACAAGGCGGGAAATGATTTTATGGGTATTTTGAATTGGATTAATCCATTTATTACCCCTAAGTTGAGATTGACCAACTGATGCGGAAAATTCTTTCAATACTTATTTTTTTAACTATTCTCTCAGCGAGAAGCCCATACACATATGTGTATCTGCTTCCATTTGACAATATCCAAAATGATCCAGCAGTGGAATGGATAGCGGGAGGATTAACCGATATGGTTCATCAGGAATTAAAGAATCATCTTGGCCTTCGGATGAAGACAAAAGAAGATTTAGAAATTATCATGAATGATCGTTCGCTTATGTTGAAACAGCCGCGTGGGTCACGGAATCTTCTTATCTTGGGTAAGTTTCATAGACAATTGGATAAAGTTCATGTTTCAATTCAGATGGTTGATGTAGCTACTTGGGAAGAATTAGGTGTGAGGAAAATCATGGAAGTGTATACCCAGATACCTTCATTGAATAAAGCAGTTGGTACAGCAGTCAATCAAATGATAACACCTTATTTACCAAGCCAACCGATTGCTAAAGTTTCACCTTTTCCAGCTTTTTCTGAGCCAAAGGCTGAAGTAAAACGACATTCTGTTTCACTTGAATCTGAAAAAATAGTCTCTAGCTTGGATCAGCAAATCGCAGAATTGGAAGCATCCATGGATGTCCTTTTAGGAGCTCGGGTGAGAAATAAAGATCAACCAAAAAAGGAAGTTCCTAGGTTTGATGCAGGCGAATGGACCATGGATTTTGATGTTGATAGGAAGTTTGAAGATAATCCTGAAAATGCTGCAAACACGCAGATGTTATCTGCCGTTTTGGATCAACTTCTTACGAATCCTTATGATGTAGAATTACAGCGCCCTGAATTTGAATACCACGAAGACGATGAACTTTATATGACAGTTCGTTTTCCGGTTATTTACAAATTGAAAGATAAGATTATTAAAGATATGCTTGGAACACTTCCCTACACGAGTCTAGAGCAAAATGGGACGTTAACGATCTTTTATTTTGATAAAAATTCGTTCAATTTTCCTAAAAAACACGTTGAATTAATTAAATCGGGGGCATTCCGGATTATACCCGTGATTCGAATTTTGGATAAAAACAGGAATACATTGATCGTGGTAGCGGATACACCGGATTCCTACTGGCATACCAAAACCAGTAATAAAGTTTTGTATGTTCCCCAACATCAGTTTTCGCCTCTCATTGATTTTGCGATTGGCGGGTGGTCCATGCAGGTGGCTATGGAAACGGTAGAAATCCAAGCTGTTTATGAATTTATACTTCCAGTAGCAGATGTTGAATCTTTAAGTAATGTTAGCGTTAAGTTCGT
>CAXCBH010000248.1:0-1851 GCA_963980675.1 uncultured bacterium
TTTTGGGCTCCCGATCAGAAGGGATCATGTCAACCATCATGCGCACATTTTTACTCAGCGATGATGAACTCATCAGCGCCGCCAATTCGTTCATCGGATTTCGTGTATTGGCCAATGCTTCGGGAAGGCGAGTCCATTGGGTTCCAATGAAAAACTATTGTTACAACTTGGAAGCCATGGCAGACAAAATCACCGATTACACCAAAATTATTTATATTGCCAATCCGGATAATCCCATGGGCACCACCATCACCCGTCAAGAATTTGATGAATTTTATAAACATGTTCCGGAGCGGGTGCTCATTATTCTGGATGAAGCCTATTACGAATTCGCCAAAGATTCGCCGAATTATCCCGATTCCATGAGCTACCGTTATGATAATGTGATCACTCTACGAACTTTTTCCAAAGCTTACGGTTTGGCCGGCGCCCGCATCGGCTATGGATTTGCCCATGATTCATTGATCCAAAATTTGATGAAAGTAAAAGTACCCTTTGAGCCATCACTCACTGCCCAAGTTGCAGGGCTGGCTGCATTGGATGATGAAGCATTTTTAGCTGAAACATTGCAAGTAAATAAAAAAGGAATGGCCTTTTTAAAACAGGAATTCGATGCCCTTAATATTCATCAAGTTCCCTCCGAAGCTAATTTTATTACCACTGTTTGGGGTAATGAAGAAAAAGCATCACAATTGACACAATCGCTTTTAGAAAATGGTGTCATTGTACGGCAACTTACTGGATTTGGTTGGCCGAACTGCATCCGCATTTCTGTAGGATTGGATTCAGAAAATCAAAAATTTATTGACAGTTTAAAGGATATATTATGAATGAACTTACCTACTCAATAAATGGCTTTGACCATTGTGAATTGTATGTGAGTAATGCTAAACAAACAGCCCATTATTACCGTACCACTATGGGATTCCAGCCCGTGGCCTATCGTGGGTTGGAAACAGGAAACAGAGAAAGTGTTAGTTACGTTTTGAATCAGAACCGCATTAATTTGGTTATCACCTCGCCCTTGGAAAAGAGCACAAAGATTGGTGCCCATATTGATCGCCATGGGGACGGAATGAAAGATGTAGCATTTACAGTGGATGATTCTGAATTAGCCTGGAAAACATCACTTGAGCGTGGAGCCATAAGCGCTATGGAGCCTAAAGAAATAAAAGATGGCGATGGCGAAGCAGTTGTCTCTGCTATTGAAACTTTTGGAGATACAATCCACACATTTGTAGAACGAAAAAATTATAAGGGTTCTTTCCTCCCCGGATTTGAGGCCAATGATCTAGGGCTCAAATCTGAATCCACAGGATTGGTGCACATTGACCATGTAGTTGGGAATCAACCTGATGGCGAAATGCAATCTGTTTGCAATTTTTATGAAAATGTTTTTGGCTGGCACCGATTCTGGAGTGTGGATGATAAAGACATTAATACCAAATATTCAGCCCTGCGGTCTATTGTCATGGCAAATGATAATGAGATTATAAAAATGCCAATCAATGAACCAGCGGACGGTCTCAGAAAATCACAAATTCAGGAGTATATCGATTATTATGATACGGGCGGCATTCAGCATCTTGCCCTGTCCACGAAGGATATTATTTCTACAGTGCGCATGATGCAAGCCAACGGTGTAGATTTTTTGCCTACACCCAGAACCTACTATGATACGTTAAATGATTGGGTAGGACCCATCGATGAAGATATTGAAACGTTGGCAGAATTGGGTATCCTAGTGGACGTGGATGAGAAAGGATATATGCTCCAAATTTTTACGCAACCCTTACAAGATCGCCCCACCCTTTTCTTTGAGGTCATCCAGAGAAAGGGCTCCAACAGTTT
>CAXCBH010000249.1:0-1831 GCA_963980675.1 uncultured bacterium
AGCACTTGGAGCGGAAGTATCTGCTAGCCGACCAGTGGTAGATTCCGGTTGGGTAGAACCGTTCCGCCAGGTTGGGAGTTCTGGACAAAATGTATCACCCAAACTCTATTTTTCATTGGGAATTTCTGGAGCAATTCAGCATGTCGTAGGCATGAAAGGGTCCAAAAATATTCTCGCTATTAATAAAGACCCGGATGCGCCGATCTTTGAAATTGCAGATTATGCTGTTGTGGGTGATGTGTTGGAAATTGTCCCCAAGCTAATTGAAGCACTTCATAACTAACTTCACAACTGATGTCACCAGCTCATTTCTCTATTATTGAGAAAGTAATTCTCGCCGGATTAACCCTGATAGCGCTTGGTTCATTTAGTTATGAGGTTTTAAGGCGGGTTTTTATTGTACAAAAAGGGTTGGGCTCATTTCCTTTTGATCGCTTTGGAGAGCGTTTGTTTCGGGTCTTTCGGGAAGTTCTACTCCACGAAAAAGTGATTCGGGAACGTCCTTTTCCCGGATTAATGCATGCATTAGTATTTTGGGGATTTTTGGTATTTGGCCTGGTGACCATCGATCATTTTGCCATTGGATTTTATAAGCCAATCATGTCTGATTCGGCCCACCATGCTTATTCCAAAATTGTAATTCCATTTGCAGTATTTGTAATCTTTGGAATCCTGTCATTGGCATACCGAAGATTCATTAATCGTCCAAAAGCGCTGGGGAAAACTTCTCCTACTTCCGGACTAGTTGCAGTATTTATTGTGGTATTAATGGTTACATATATTTATGGTGAGACAGACCTATCACCATTTGTATGGAAAATAAATTGGTGGATCCACAGTATATTGATTCTGGCCTTTCTATTCCTAATCCCTCGCAGCAAACATCTTCATTTAGTATTGGCTCCATTCAATATTTTTTTCCGGTCATTCCAGCAACCAGATCATACACCAGTTCATATTGACTTGGAAGGCGATGAAGATGAATTGGATACCATGCTAAATGATTTGACCAAGATGACGAAAAACCAGGCATTGGATATTTTTTCATGTGTGGAATGTGGTCGCTGTACGGATGTGTGTCCCGCAAATCGCGGAGGCGGAATTTTGGATCCAAAATACCACTTTATCATGGATTTGCGAGATCCTGTTCTGGAGGGGAAAGATGTTGCTGTCTTGGATCAAATCAATGTGGAAGCAGGTTGGGAGTGTACCACTTGCCAAGCTTGTACAGAAGTTTGCCCTGTAGGAAATCATGTAGAAAAATCAGATGAGATTCGCCGGTTGGAAGTACTGGTAGAAGGGAGAGTCCCTCAGGAATACCAAAAACTATTTACCAACCTACAGGAAACAGGGAATACGGAGGGGGCTTCTTCAAGCCCTTTTGCAGATTCATTTCCAGTTTTTACGCCTGATAAAGATTATGTTCTTTGGCTGGGATGCTTTGCACGTCACGGGTTGGATCTCAATTTTAATAAATCAGTTGAAAACTTTACCAAGATTCTGGATGTAGCTGGGGTAACTTATGGTGTTTTGGCAGATGAACAATGTTCCGGTGATCCTGCAAATCGACTGGGAGATAAATTGACCTATACCATGCTTCGTGAGCATAATATGGAGCAACTTTCTGAGACGAAAAAAGTTGTCACACTTTGTCCTCATTGTGCTGTTAATCTTGGAAAGGAATACGGCAAATATGGTACAATTAATTATACAGTTGAACATCATACACAGGTAATTGGTCGTTTGATAGATGAAGGAAAGATCAAAGTTCAAATGGGTGAAAGTGGAAAAGTAACGTACCATGATCCTTGTAATCTATCCCGTATGCTGG
>CAXCBH010000250.1:0-1828 GCA_963980675.1 uncultured bacterium
GACCACAGATGCTGTCATTTCTGGGCGAAGGGTGAGACTGGTGCCATCCTTATCTTCCCAACTGTACATTTCTTTGGACACAATATCTGTCTCTTCACCCACACTTCTGGAAAAGAGCCGCGTTTCCTCAAAAACAGGAGTCCTAATTTCATTGTACCCAAAACGTGCGCAAACTTTTCGTACAATAGATTCAAGGGTTTGCCAATTATGGGAGTCTCCCGGCAAAATATCATGTGTACCCTTAATACTTCGAATTGGATTCATTCAGCTTCTCCAGAGATAGATGCTACGAGATCAGATGCTTTTTCAAAGGATGTTTTGGGGACAAAAATTCTTACAATATCGCCAGTAAGGTTTGTTGGTTCAATAGAGAATGCTGATGAAGACCAATTCATTTTTAAATAATAAGCGATGTCATTATTATCTAATATTTCACCAGCCATGTCTGCATATATTTTCCCTGAAAAAGGCGGGAGCACTGACCAAGTCATCTCCGGGATAGGTAAATCCAAAACACATGCATCAACTAGAGAAACATTACAATCGCCACATTTCTTGATGTGGTTTAGATAGTCGGCGTGGCATTCGGGGCAGATCATGATTTGCTAAAATTTGATGCTAGAATTTCCATCATAGTTTTGGAGAGTTCAATTGAAGAATTAAAATCTTGGGCCTGAAAATACACCGGATTTTTTTTCTATCTTTATATCTTTTAAAGTTGGTGATTTTACATTCAATTTAAAGTTGATTCCTTGACCCATACCACTGGGTGTCCAGTTTAAAGAAAGTTCCCAACAATGGAGGTCTCGATGTATAGAAAAGGAATGGCTCACCAAATCTTGTATAATCATATCGAATCGAGCTCTATATGAAACCCGCCATTTTTCAGTCACATTGATAGTAGAATTTGTATTTACCCAAAATGTTTTTCGCGGATCTTCAGGATTTGTGGCAGTGTAGGAATAACTCAAACTCACATTGGTACTCCACAGGTTTGAATTATCCAGTGTATTCTTCATATTTTTTAATGGATTAATTAACCCCGGGCCTGCTAAATCTTCTTGGATATCCGTAGTATCTTCAACTATTTCGGTATCGATTATTTTTGTCCACCTTTTTCCGGAAAACCGAAAGCCGGTTGAAAGCCGGACGGAAGTGAGTCGAGGATCAAAAAATCCATTCTCATTTTTATTATATTCAGCAATTCGTTTATTTCTAACTGTATCATATTTGTAAAAATCATGCGTCATATTCAAATTCAAATTCAATTTTCCGGCGATTTTGGATCGAACTGAAGAACGTAGATTAGCCAGGTGCATGGAATCTGCCGCAAAATTATAACTACTGCTCATTCGCCAGCTCAATAGATCTACCTTTTCTTCTTTATCGCCATTTTTCACTTTTGCCTGGAAAACATTGTTAAGACCAAAATTCATGGATTTTCTTTCAGCGCGCGGAGTATTTCCAGCCATGGTTCCACCGAATCTATCGTGAAAATATTCTTTTCCTGTGGAATCTGTTTCGGTGATTATATATCCCAAGTCCTTTCCGAAAAGTGGTTTAGAAAAATCAGGTGTCCAGGAATACCCGATGGACGGTGACATCGTATGCCGTATCGCCCGCATAGGACCAATTGGGATAGGAAAAAGCCCATAGATCTGGGTATTGGAATTTATTGAAAATGAACCTGTGGTTCGGGCTGCAAATCCTTGTTTTTCAACTTTGGTGAATGAAAGCGTAGAATCATTCCAATTCCCATGAAATGATTCATCAACCCACACTGATTTCAAATTCATGCTTGGATTTACTGAAATATATTTAAACAATT
>CAXCBH010000251.1:0-1804 GCA_963980675.1 uncultured bacterium
GTGGGACATGCATCAATACAGGCAGTACAAGTCCCGCAAAGATCGTCATTAAATGGAGCATCATAATCTAATTCAATATCAAGAATCAATTCCCCTAAAAAAAGCCAACTTCCATGATCTCTCGTAATCAAATTCGTGTGTTTCCCCAACCAACCAAGACCGGCCCGTTGTGCCCAAACTTTATCCATTACAGGGGAAGTATCACTGCATACGACTCCCTTCACATCCTGATGAGTTTCTTTAACCCATCCCAATAATTGGAAAAGTCGTTTTTTGATAACATCGTGGTAATCATCTCCCCAAGCGTAATTAGATAATTTGTAATCTGAATGAATATTAGACTGATCCTTACCTACAAAATAATTAAGTCCAGTCGATATGACTGATTTTGCTTCAGGAAAATAAGTTTGGATATCACCACGTTCTTTTTTCCTTTTAACAATCCATTCCATGGTGGCATGGTGACCTTGCATAAGCCAGGATTCAAGATCAGTTTTTTCTTTGGGGGTTGGTTCTGCTTTTGCGATCCCCACCTTATGAAACCCAAGTTCCTTTGCTTTTTTCTTTATAGATTTGGATGAAATCATTGGATGTAATTTAAATTAATAAAATGACCCCTGAACGATACCAAAAGATAAAAGATATTTTAAACAAACGTCAACCAGACTTGACGGTAGTTTTGGATAATGTCCATAAGCCACACAACCTTGCTGCCATTATTCGTTCTTGCGATGCGGTTGGTATCAGTGATATTCATGGAATCTCTTCTAATCAAGAGAAAGTGGGTGTGAATTTAAAATCTGCCAGTGGATCAAACCATTGGGTAACCCTTCATATCCATCATTCTGTACCCAATGTAATCTCTGAATTGAAGCAAAGTGGTTTTTCTATTTATGCTGCCAATGGCAGTACAAAAGCGATTGATTATCGTAAAGTTGATTACACCAAACCATCTGTCATTGTGTTAGGCGCTGAGTTGGATGGAATTTCACCGGAAACTTTGGATATGGTAGATGAAGAGATCAAAATTCCCATGCAGGGTATGGTGGAAAGCTTGAATGTGTCTGTGGCGAATGCAGTTATTTTATTTGAAGCTCAACGACAAAGGCTACAAGCAGGATTATATGAAAAGTGTAGGTTGGATAAAAATACGGTTGAAAAACTTCTGTTCGAGTTTTCTTATCCTGAAGCGGCAAAGGTTTACCAATCTACAGGAGAACCTTATCCCGAATTAGATACTGAAGGACAGATTATTTCCTGACCGATATTGGTTTTATGCCGAATATAGGCCGCAGCCACTTTATTCTTTTAACCATTTCATAACCTATAAAACAGCCTCCGAAAGTCATTACATTGATCAAAATAAATTGAAGAAATGCAGAGAGCGTTGAGATGTCTGATTCTGTATATCTAGGAATAAAAAAAGGTATTGGAATAAAATCAGCACCAATCTTTCCCTTCTCATCTGGAGTAACGGATATCTTAAAGGAATCTTCTTTCCTGTTTACATTGATTTCAAGGGGAATGCCCGATTTCCAATCTTCAAATTTCGTAATTAACTGATCACCAGGTAAAAGCCCCGCTTCGGTAGCTGGACTATCTGGCTCAATGGCCATAATGGTATGGGCTTGATATTTCAGAAAGAGTAAATCTATTTTATGAAGACAATCTTCTGCGTTTTTGATTCATTATTGGTGCTGGCTTTTATAATGTATGTCCCTGAAGCAATATTTTGGTTGTTTTGTGATTTTATATTCCACATAACTTTCTTTAGGCCGGTGTTTGGGATTTGCAGGTTGCGCCT
>CAXCBH010000252.1:0-1798 GCA_963980675.1 uncultured bacterium
GTAGTTAGACATAAGCTTATCGAAGCAATGGAACGCTCGCATAATGAAGGAAAAACCATTCATCTAGATTAAGAGATAAACGCAGAAGGTGTGTCTTGATAGTAATTCGTTTCGTTATTTTATGGATTTATTTTTGAATAAACTGTTGGTTATTCCAAACCGTTAACTGTTCTATTTTTGAAAATTCCCAAAAACCTCTAATTATTTGGGAGTAACCTGTAGGAGTTAAGCTATGGATTGTTGTGGTCCTGGTTATTCAAGTCCAGCAGAAGCAATGAAAGCGCCTTGCGAACGCATTGTTTATACAATCGCAATCTATACAGGAACTGGTATTCAAAAACCAGATTACCTCTGCACAATCGATGTGGATCCGAGCAGTCCAACATACTCAAAGGTCATCCATAGGTTGGAAATGCCTGGAATTGGTGATGAACTACATCACATGGGCTGGAATGCATGTTCGTCTTGTTTTGAAGATGAAACGATGAGCCGCAGTTACCTTTTGGTTCCCGGAGTCAGATCTTCAAATATACATATCATAGATACCGCTACGGATCCTTATGCCCCTCGGTTGTACAAAATTATCGAAGGCACTGAGATTAAGGCAAAAACAGATCTCTCGGCTCCGCATACAGTTCATTGCCTTGGTTCTAAAATTATTATCTCAATGTTGGGTAACGCCAAAGGCGAGGCGCCTGGTGGTTACCTTCACCTTAATAAAGACTTCGAGATTATTGGGCGTTGGGAAAATTCTATGGGGGATATTAAATTTGGCTATGACTTTTGGTATCACCCTCGCCATAATGTCATGGTTTCGTCAGAGTGGGCAGCACCAAATACTTTCATGCCAGGATTTGATCTAGAAGAAGTCGGACACTTGAAATACGGTCGTGAAATTCATTTTTGGAATTTTGAAAAGAAAGAACCGGAGCAAACTTTTTACTTGGGTGAAGATGGCCTGATACCGCTTGAAGTGCGCTTTCATCATGACCCGGACAGCTCACATGGTTTCGTTGGGGCGGCCTTATCGGCCAATATTATTCATTGGTGGAAGAACAATGATGGACAATGGCAATGGGAAAAAATTATTGATGTTGAAAACGAACCTCATCCAGAATGGCCCATTCCTGTTCCGGGCGTGATTTCAGTTATACTATTATCAATGGACGATCGTTTTCTATACTTTTGTAACTGGTTGCATGGCGATATAAGGCAATATGACATCACAGATCCACATAAACCGATTTTGACGGGGCAGGTGTGGATGGGCGGACTTCTTGGCAAGGCTCCGAAGGTGAATGATGTTGATATTACGGGTGGTCCTCAAATGATACAGATGTCATTAGATGGAAAACGGCTTTATGTGACGACTTCGCTTTTTAGCACATGGGACAATCAATTTTATCCAGAAATACGTACCAACGGTGGATGCATGCTTATGATAAATTGTGATGCAGAAAATGGTGGAATGCAAATTGATCCTAATTTTTTGATAGATTTTGGAAAGGAACCAAATGGGCCTTCCCGTTGCCACGAGACACGCTATCCTGGTGGTGATTGCACGAGTGATATTTGGCTATGAAAACAATTACACTCTCCAATCGTGATCAAAAAACTTACAAAGTTTCTGGTCGAGCATCCCTGCTAACTGAGCTGATAGAGCAAGGAGTGGACTTACCTTATGGCTGTAAATATGGCGGTTGTATAACGTGTGCCGCAAAATTAGTTGACGGGAGTGTAGATCAGCGGGCTCAAGTAGCTTTGAATAATAGGCAAATTAGAAATGGCTATATAATCT
>CAXCBH010000253.1:0-1778 GCA_963980675.1 uncultured bacterium
AGGTGGAAGGAAATTCAAAATGCTTACCACAAAGAAGATGCGGAGCAACTATTGAGTGAGTTGGAAGCGATGGATTCACCGAAAGGTTTAAGAGAAAATGAACCTTCCAATCTCGAAGATATTCTTGGTGAAAAGAATGATGATTCAAATAATGTGTCATTTAAAAATGATTTCTTACTTGACCGGATTCTTGGTGGTTGGATGGGTAGGGCTGCCGGATGTATGTTGGGAAAGCCTGTAGAAAAGCATCCCAGAGAAAAGATTCGTGAAATATTACAATCCAATAATACTTGGCCCCTTTCAAATTATATCACAGCGAAAGGTATTCCTGATGAAGTAAAATCAACATTTTCTTGGAATAGGCATAGTGGTATTGATAGTCTTCGAGAAAATATTGTATGTATGGCTGAAGATGATGATATGAATTATCCTATGTTGAATTTGAAAGTTGTTGAATCGTATGGTCTGAATTTTACAACTGAAAACATAGGAACAACCTGGTTAGAATTGATGCCGATCATGTCCACATTCACAGCGGAACGAAATGCATATTATAATTTACTTTCCGGATATTTACCGCCGGAAACTGCCATGAAAAGGAATCCATATCGTGAATGGATAGGTGCCCAGATTCGTGCTGATTTATGGGGTTGGCTTTCTCCTGGTAATCCAAAAAGAGCTGTTGAATTAGGGTGGCGTGATGGTCGATTAAGTCATGTTCGTAATGGATTATATGGGGAATTATTTTTCGCTGCCGTTCTATCCAATTCATTTACAAGTGACACACCAAAAGATGCTTTACAAAAAGCAATTTTATTTATTCCTAAAAAGTCTCGTTTTGCAGATGCAATCCATTTTGCAATGGGCTTGGAGAAGAAAACAGATAATTGGGAAATAGCACTGGATCTTTTGCAAGAAAAATATGGGCATTATCATTGGGTTCACACTATCAATAATGCAGCTCTAGTAACTGCATCACTTATTTTTGGCAATGGTGATTATGAAAAATCCATCTGTAATGTTGTCATGGGCGGTTGGGATACCGATTCAAATGGAGCGACAGTTGGATCAATTGTTGGTACAATGTTGGGGGCTGAAAATCTCCCTAAAAAATGGATAGAACCAATGAATAATCAAATCAGGAGCAGTATGAAAGGATTTGATCGATCAAAATTTACTGATTTAGCAAAACGAACAGTAAGACAAATAAACAAATAAACTAACAAAGGATGAAGAAATAATGTTAACTAGAGAAAAATTACTAGAAGATAAGAAATTATTAAAAGATAAAGTTGCTGGGGCTCTTATTGGACTTGCCGTTGGTGATTCCAAATGAATAATACCCTACTTTTTGACAAGATAAGAGGCTGCTTATATGGTGGTGCTATTGGAGACGCACTTGGTGCACCTGCTGAGTGGCATTATCCAGATGAAATAAGAGAAAGATATGGATATATAACTGATTTTGTCGAAAACTGGGATGGACCTACTGATATTGGAAAGGGGGACGGACGTTATACCGATGACAGTCACATGGTACAACTCCTCAGCAGAGCCTATATAGAGCATGGTGGTCACCTGGATGCTTATGAATTTGCAAGACGAATTATTCCTTTAATAGCAGATGAACCTAGATGGATTCCCGAGTTTGGTAGAAAAGCCCCATTATTAGAACGTTTATTTTATCCAGAAAAATGGTTATTTATGAGACTGCACCTTGCAAACGCTGAACCAAGACAAGGAGGACAAGGTAATATGGTAAATTGCGGTGCAGCTAT
>CAXCBH010000254.1:0-1728 GCA_963980675.1 uncultured bacterium
ACGAAGTGTTCGGATAAATTTTGGATTTAATTCATATTCTTGTATCATTGGTATAATTGAACCAGTCATCATAGCTTTCATTTCCGCAGGCACTCCTGGGAGTGAAATCAAAATTGTATCATTCACTTGTAATTTGGATCCACGAGCGGAACCGACGGGATTTGGCACTACAACGCCATCTACAGGAACAAGAGCTTGGTTCCGATTGGATTCGGGAATTTGGATTCCAAAACGATTAAATCGAACAGATAGTGACTCCCAATAGTTTTGATCAAATTCTGATTCAGTTCCCACAAAATCGAATAACGTCTGTTGAGTAATATCATCATCGGTCGGTCCCAATCCACCAGTACAAATAATATAACCAGGTTTGAGATTGACAAGCTCTGTCAATGCATTAGAGATAGAATCTTTATTATCTGGTACAGTGATCTGTCGACAAATATCACACCCAATGTCCGTCAAATTTCTACCCATCCATCCCGCATTGGTATTAATCGTATCTCCCGATAGTAATTCGTTTCCAATAGACAAAATGGCAATTTTCATACAAAGTTAAACAGGAGACTTTGTGTAACGAGTAATGCAAGAATCCCAGCCACAACATCATCCATCATAACCCCGAAAGAAGAATGAAGGTCATCAAAGTTTTTTACTGGTCCTGGTTTTAGAATATCAAATAGACGAAAAAGAAAAAATGCCACAAATCCCCAAAATACATCATGAGGAACCAAATAAAGGGCAATCCACATTCCAACCCATTCATCCACAACCACAGCTTTTGGGTCAGTATCATCCCATGCTTCAATTAATATTTCAGATGCAGCAATACCGATAAAAAATATGGCACCATTGATCAAAAGGAATAACGGATCGCTTATGGCGGGTTTTAGAAGATACCACGCAATCAGAGCTGCTAGACTTCCCCAGGTTCCCGGAGCTATGGGCAAGCGACCTACATAGGCCACCGTTCCAATGAATTCGGCAGCTTTGTAACGAAGATTCATTCTTTTTCCAGAAAATTCTGGATTACATTTCTATTGGAATAAAGGTAGGCAATTCCAGTTATAAGAGTAAAAATTGTCACACCTAATGTCAAATTATAAACCATTCGATATTCCCTAATAATCTCCAACATGGGGATGGCCCAGGCTAATGAAAGTCCTTTCAGACCCAGCACTGTCAAAATAAAACATATTATGCCCATTTGGATGCCGGTTTTTGCCTTTGCAATGGTAGATGTAACAAGGGATAGCCCTTTTCTTTCCATAGCCATTCTAAGCCCTGTTACAAACAGGTCGCGGAAAATAATGAGTCCCACCATCCAGAATTCAATTATTCCCATTAAAGCAAAGGAAATAAACGCTGAAGAAACCAAAATTTTATCTGCAAGCGGATCCAGGAATTTTCCTTCGGGTGTGACCTGATCATACTTCCGTGCATAGTACCCGTCATAGGCATCTGTTATACTGGCAATAATAAAAATGATCAATGCAGCGGGATGCCCCCAAGTATGTTCCCAAAATAAACACAAAATGAAAACAGGAGTGAGTAAGATCCTAAAAAGAGTCAAGATATTTGGGACTGTTAAAGTGATGTCCGACCCTCCATGGCACGAATGAGTGTTGCTTCATCCGTATACTCTAGATTTCCACCAACAGGCAAACCACGGGCTAGTCTCGTAACTGTTATATCTTTTTTTGCCAAATACTTGGCAAGAAAAAGGGC
>CAXCBH010000255.1:0-1715 GCA_963980675.1 uncultured bacterium
AAAGCCAACCACTCTTTCTGGAATCCATTTTGTGAAATGATACCCAAACTGCCCACCCCAAGAATAGCCGTTAACGAAAAATGGAACAAATTCCAATTCATCGTGGCGGAACAAAACAGCAAAAGAATCCATGGCAGCAATTACTGCATCACCAATACCAGTATTCATATGCATATTGAAAATATGGGCACCCATGAGTGCAAAATTCTGTTCGCTTACCAGTGCTTGGTAAGCTGAATCAGTTACAATATTTCGTGAGTCGCCATTATTAGGATGCATGAACCAATAAATACCTCGAAGCGTGTCCGTGGAATCATTAACCCACATTCGAAAATCCGCATAATTATAACTGGCAGTATCATTTTCAGGAATGGACACATCGTAGATCTCTGCAGACAGGGATGATAGAAAAAGGAGAATGGGGGCAAAGAGTTTCACCCCGAAGTTTAGACAATTATTTCAGTCCGCTGCAAAAGTTGATGCACGGGGTATAAAAAATATTTTAGATCAAATTAATTTAAGGAAATCAATTCAATGCCTGCTTCTTTTGCGTGTTCAATGATACGGTCATCACGGTAAAATTCATCATAATAGATTGTTTTGATTCCAGCGTTGGCAATGAGTTTGAAGCAATTATAACAGGGGGAAGCTGTCACAAAGATTTCGCCATCTTTTATTCCCACACCATTTTTTGCTGCTTGCACGATTGCATTCGCTTCAGCATGAGTTGTACGGATGCAATGTCCATCCACGATCTCGTGCCCGGCTTCGTCACAATGGGGAAGCCCTTTTATACTGCCATTATATCCCGTGGATAAAATTGTTTTTTCTCGAACAATGACTGCTCCTACATGTTTTCGGTCACAGGTGGATCGTGTTGCCACTTCTGTAGCAATATTCATAAAATATTTTTCCCAACTTACACGATCCTTCATGGTTAATTCTTCTCCAAAATATTAATTATCTTCTCGGTTAAATACTTTCACAGCATACCGTGGCTCACCATAATAGATCTTATCTGCAACTTGGGCAAGTTGAGCCGTAAGAATCAAATAAGCCCATGTTGGCACCGTGACGCTGGCACATCCTTTTATAATGACTTTTTCATTTTGATATTGATTAAAATCAAGATCATCTACCATTTGTCTAAATGACTTCTCGCGGATAATACCACCATCTAAAAAATCGTCTAACAAAATTGTTTTCATTTTTTTAGCTTGTCATACCGGCAATAGAGCTGGCATTTCTCATCTATTTTCGGAATGACAAAATGTAATTAAAAGTAGTTCTTTATTGTTTCCAATGATTCACAGAATTTATCCACATCTGATTCATCATTATAAATATAAAAACTCATTCTCGCCGTTGCAGTTTCCCCCAACGCTTTCAGTAAAGGCTGAGCGCAATGGTGCCCAACACGGATTGCAATATTATCTTCATTCAAGAATTGTGCCAGATCATGTGGATGAATTCCATCCATATTAAAACTGATTACACCACCCCGATCTTTCGCCGAACCATGAATCCTTAACCCATCGATTTGATTCAATTTTCCCAATGCATATTTAATGAGCATTTGTTCATGAGTAGCAATATTATTCATTCCTATATTCTGTAAATAATCAATAGCAGCGCCAAGGCCAACCGCTTGGGCAAAGTTCGGTGTGCCAGCTTCAAATTTATAGGGGATATCATTCCACGTGGATGATTCCATG
>CAXCBH010000256.1:0-1714 GCA_963980675.1 uncultured bacterium
GGGGTGGAGCAGTCTGGTAGCTCGTTGGGCTCATAACCCAAAGGTCGGAGGTTCAAATCCTTCCCCCGCTACACTCGAAAAGCCTTGATTTCCTGTCGGAAGTTGAGGCTTTTTCTTTTTACGTTTAGTTTTCTGAATTCTCTCTGAAATATTGTTCTTTCGCTTTGTTGATAAAATCTAAAATCCTTAATCTTTCTTTTATCAATTCAAAGATCAATCCCCGTTTTTTATAGAATAAAGACATGAATCTTAAATGTTGGCGGTAGCCATTAAATCCATCCAAATAAGTTAATACAAAATTCCCAGATGGTATGATTGACAAACCCCAAAGCACCGTAATGGCGGTCACGCCAAAATACCAATGGACACAGAAAAGAATAATTATGTAATAGAGAATGAAAACCGGAATCCCTGCCAACATTTTCACAGGGGCAATTTGGGATTTGAATGTTTTCATTTTCCCTGTGATCCAACGCGGGAATTTATAGGGAAGATAATTATGCAATAATCCCCATAGGAAAATTGGAAAACCAAGAACGAGAAAACCCAATGCCTTTAATCGGTTCAGTAAAGTGAGCTCTTGTCCACCAGGTCCAAGAAATGATTCAGGGATATTGAGTCGATCCAGTCGATCCATATATCGAGACACCATCAACCGAAAATGATTCACTTTTTGGGGATATTTTCCCTGGTACCATTCAACAGCATTAATTAATCCCCTGGTGACAGAAAAATCATCCTGTTTGCTTTCCAGTTCTAAACCCATTTCTAGAATCAACTCTTTTTTATAGATTAATTCCAGGCATTCAACCAGGTCAGCAATTTCTAATTCACTAACATTGGTAGTAAGTTTATTTAAGGCGATTTCGATCTCATCCGTTACATTATTTATGGTTTGCTTTTCATCTGCCATGAATGCTTCCCTGCAATCCCTTAGGATGATAGGTTTACCAAACCGGACAAACACATCACTTCTAAATTTGATTGCATCAGAATAACTGAGCCCAACAGGAACAATTTTCACCCCCAGTTGGAAATTATTTTTTGTTTCTGCGCCAAAACCGATTCGCGCAGCGCCCGTCTTGATCTTTTCCAGGATTCGGTCACCGGTGGAAACACCCTCGGGAAAAATCAAGAAAGCACCCTTATTTTTAAGGATATCATATCCTTTCTCGAATGTATCCTTGTTTTTTAACATCCCATCAGGATTATCTTGTTTTCGGTACACAGGAATAAGTTTTAACCTGGTTAGAAAAAACCTTTTAATGCGATTACTAAACAGTGTGCTTTTAGCGAAATAATGTAAATCTCTTTTGCATGAAATTCCCACCACCAGCGGATCCATCATGGTATTAGGATGGTTGGAAACAAAAATAACAGGGCCGTCCTTTGGGATCCGATCCTCATGCCAAAGGGAAACCCGGTTAAAAAAGGTGCGGACACTTATAATGGAGAATATTTTTATTATAGTATAAAGCATCAATCCCCACAAATGTTTTTAATGTTAAAGATGGAAGGATCGGGTAATTCTTTAATAGAAATGAGAGAATCTAGATGAATGGATGACTCAGATTTTGACTGAATTGAGTCATAATAGTGAAACAGTTTCTGTACATAAGATGAACGGTAGCCCTCACAAAAATTTGGAAGATTATTTAGTGCTGCTGTTGATTTGGGCATTAACATGAGATTTAACCCGTCAAAATAAAATGAC
>CAXCBH010000257.1:0-1706 GCA_963980675.1 uncultured bacterium
GCAGATATGGTTTTCATCACAGGTGGAATGGGAGGTGGAACGGGAACCGGTGCTGCACCCGTCATTTCTCAAATTTCGAGAGAATTAGGAATTCTAACTGTTGGAATTGTTACACTCCCCTTCAGTTTTGAAGGTCCAAAAAGAATGAATCGAGCATTGGAAGGCATGGCAGAAATGAAGAAAGCCTGTGATACCTTAATCGCAATTCCGAATCAAAAACTCATGTCTATTGTAGATAAATCGACAACCTTGGCAGAAGCATTTCAAATGGCGGATACAATCCTACACCAAGCTGCAAAAGGCATTTCAGATCTGATCAATGTACAAGGCGTGATCAATTTGGATTTTGCTGAGGTGGAAACTATCATGAAAAACATGGGTGAAGCAATTATGGGCACAGGTGTTGCATCTGGCGAAGAGCGGGCCACTCTTGCAGCTCAGCAAGCCATTTCCAGCCCATTATTGGATGATGCATCCATTAAAGGCGCACAAGGTGTATTGGTAAATATCACTGGTGGAAGTGATCTCACCCTCATGGAAGCAAATGAAGCAACAAGCATCATTTTCGAGGAAGCAGGTCCAGCAGCAAATATCATTTTCGGTGCGGTAATCGATCCTGAATTGAATGAAGAAATTCGCGTGACAGTTATAGCTACAGGATTTAACATTCCAAAAGTTGTTACTAAAGCGGATAATTTTGATCCACAAACTGAAACCCATACTCCAGCAACATCACATACACGCGAGTTACAGGATAGGGTAAATAAACCTCTTCATGTACAAAAAGATGTTGTTACAGAAGAAAGTGAAGAAGAAATAGATAAACCAAAACCTGTTCTAACTTTTGACGACACCGAGGATTCTCCCGTGATCTATGGCCAGGATCTTCAAATTCCTGCCTTTATTAGAAGACAGCATGATTAGGAATTGAAATAGACTATCCTAAATAATCTTGAATCCTAACATTGTGAAATATTTTATTTCACAATACCTTAAAACTGGTTGGCTATTAATCTGAAAAGGTTGATAGATGAAAGCGCCCTCGTTTCTTTCGGGGGCGTTTTAAAATAAAAAAGCCTTCCGAATCCGGAAGGCTTTTATTACAAATAATGATGTAAGAAAAATAATTTTATACTTTAATTCCTTTCGCTCTTAATTCATTTACAACTCTGCGTATCCCTTTTTTATCAATGACCCGCATCCCACGGGTTGATAAACGTAGAGTCACATATCGTTTCTCATCTGGAAGCCAAAATTTCTTTTTTTGTAAATTAATATTAAACCGGCGCCGACTCTTATTATTAGCGTGGCTCACATTATTCCCAAACATGGGTCTTTTACCGGTTACATCGCATACTCTGCTCATGACTCTTCTCTTTTTAAATTGATTGTATTCGTTACGAATAAAGCCAAGCAATTTAAATAGCAATCTTACAATGAACAAAAATTATTTATCAGAAAAATGGATATTATCGAACCATGGTTTCTTGATTCCCTGGTCTCTCTATTCCTTCTTTTATTACTAATACGCTAAGAGATAAAAATAATGCCTTATAGACAATTTCATTTGCACTGATAAGCGGAGCAACCCAAGTGTTCCCTGACAATATGATAAGTATAAAAATCGGGAGAATAATAATAAGTGCCAAATTGTAATAAATAACAATCTTCATCATGGTTTTATTCCCAAATGTCCATATGAATAT
>CAXCBH010000258.1:0-1688 GCA_963980675.1 uncultured bacterium
CTTGTCTAAATCTGGAACTCGGGTCGTCTCTTTCGCACCTATATTAAAATGGAATATGATACCCCTTTCTAAAATTTCCAAACGGATATTATCTATGGGAAAAGCAGCTATGGGATGTCCAATTGAAATTGAATTTGCTGTCAATATATATAAAAATAAAAAACCGGAATTTTGCCTCTTACAGATTAAACCCATTGTATTAACAGGATTAAAATCAATTCAAACTAATTCAACAGATGTGGAAGTATTTTGTAAAAGTCATGTCACCTTGGGAGATGGGAAAATTGACCAAATCCAAGATTTGATTGTTGTACGGCATGATTCATTTGATCCTGCAAAAACACCCGAAATTGCAATAGAAGTAGAAAATATCAACCAGAAATTTGGTTTGAAAGAAAATTATATTCTTTCGGGTCCCGGTAGATGGGGTTCAGCAGATCCATGGTTGGGAATTCCCGTTAACTGGAGACAAATTTCACAGGCAAAAATCATTATTGAAGTTGGGCGGAAGGATATGCCAGTAGATCCATCTTTCGGAAGTCATTTTTTCCAAAACATTACCAGTCTACACGTGGCTTACATCACCATTGATCCTAAAAGAAAGAACGATATTTTAAATCTGGATTGGTTATCTAGCGATAATTTGAAACAATCTGGGCAATATGTGGATTGGTATCGATTTAATCAGCCTTTTCTGGCGACATTAAACGGAATGACTGGTGATGGGATTATATACCAACCTAAACCGGAAACACCAGAAATGATGGATGAAGAGGAGTCTAGCGGGATCTAATTAATTGCTACTATATATTTAAACTACACCTTGGTCCAACATGGAGTCTGCAATTTTAATAAATCCTGCAATATTTGCACCCTTCACATAATTTACACTTCCATTCTCAGTACCATGAGTCACACATGCTTCGTGGATATTTTTCATAATAGTATGGAGTTTGCTATCAACTTCTTCTCTGCTCCAATTTAATCGCATACTGTTTTGACTCATTTCTAATCCACTGGTTGCTACACCGCCTGCATTGGCTGCTTTTCCTGGTCCAAATAAAATACCAGCGTCTAAAAATATATTCACTGCATCTGGGTCTGTGGGCATGTTTGCACCTTCAGACACAACTTTACATCCATTAGAAATCATCGTTTTGGCATTGTCACCATTGATCTCATTTTGAGTTGCGCAAGGCAGTGCAATATCACACGAAACAGACCACGGTCTCTCACTTTCAAGGTAGGTTGCACCAAATTCATCAGCATATTCTTTGATCCGTCCACGGCGATTATTCTTGAGATCCATAACCCAGGCTAACTTGTCAGCATCAATACCATTTTCATCATGGATTGAGCCCGATGAATCTGATAATGTCACCACTTTTGCTCCAAGTTCAGTTGCCTTTTGAGTAGCAAATTGGGCAACATTCCCCGAACCGGATACTGCCACGGTTTTTCCATTAAAACTATCACCGACATGTTTTAACATTTCTTCAGCAAAATAAACACATCCGTATCCCGTCGCTTCGGGCCGGATTAAAGAACCGCCCCAATTGAGACCTTTTCCGGTTAAGACACCGGTAAATTCATTCCGTATCCTTTTATATTGACCAAACATGTAACCAATTTCACGGCCGCCAACACCAATATCACCTGCCGGCACATCTGTATCCGCACCAATATGG
>CAXCBH010000259.1:0-1670 GCA_963980675.1 uncultured bacterium
TGGGAATCTTAGAACTTCATCCCGAACTTCCCAATTCTGTTGTAAAAAAGATTTTGTTTGCCATGACGTATTTTGTGGATGACAATGATGAAATTCCTGATGTTATTCCGGATTATGGGTATTTGGATGATATAAAAGTTGTGGAATGGGTAATGGATGATATTCAGAGCCAAATCCCACCCATGACCAAGTCGTAGCTTATTTTTGTTTACTAATTGATTTAGTACTGCCGTCCAGATCTTCTTCAGAAAATTGCCATTGGCAAGGTGGACACCACCAGGGTTTTCCATAATACGTTTCTAAATTCTCAACCAATTCTAAAGGTTGATTACATTTGGGGCAATCTCGTTCAGTGCCTTCTTCAGGCCATTTGTAATCGGGACGATATTTTAGCCCATTTTCAAAAGAATGATGTTTTAACATGCCTTGATATTACAGAGTTATATGGGTTGATTAAATATGAGAATTAGAAAATTGACAGAATTACAAATATCAATACACCTATAAGTGAAAAACCAACATAGTTTTGGATTTTTAATTCGTTTTCCATGGTTTCTATTTGAGCCAGATAGTGATCGTAATAAAGGAACACTTCCAAAGTATCATTTTCAGCCACATATACTCGTTTTATACCATCACTTAAATTATTTCGAATCTTTTCGTTTTGTATATTAGGCGGTATATAACTCACTTCGTGGAATCCTGGCAATACGGGCACAGCTCCACCCAAAGGATGATTACCAACATAATATCCATCAATAAAAAAAGGGACATTCATGCTGTCAGTTTTAATTTCAATAAAGCCAAATGATTCTAAATCGTCTACGGGCTGGGCCTGAAGAACCGAAATTGAAAAAAGAAGACCAAATAGTACGAAAAACACCTTTTTCATAGTCATCAAATTATTTTTGTCTACCCATGAAATCAAATAAGTAAATTTCGTCTTGATGAATTCAATAATTCTTCCAAAAACTCTCTTTTTTGTTGCCATTTTTCTTTTCACCGGGGGGTGTGCTTACTATAATACATTTTATAATGCCCAACAATATTATGAAGAAGCTGAAAAGATCCGACTGCAAAAAGAAGGTAAAGCCATACCCATTACTGCGATGGATAAATATGGAACAACCATACAAAAATGCCAAAAAGTTCTAAGCGATTACCCTGAATCAAAGTTTAGAACCGATGCGTTTCTTCTCATGGCAAAGTCAAAGTTTTACAGAAAAGATTATGATCTTGCAATAGATGATATAAGAATTGTAACCCAAGAAGGGAACGATAACCAAATTGAAGAAGCCCAATATTTGCGTGCTCTATGCAAATGGAAAAAAGGAAATGCACAAACAGGGATTGATGAATTAACAAGATTGTTACAAATTTCCCATTCAAAGGAAATTCAATCAAAATGTCATTTATCTCTTGCTGAGATTGCACATGAATTAAAAGATTCTGATTTGGCTATGTCCCATTTACAGGAGGGGGCAGACCTTACAAAAAGCCGTGATCAAAAAAGTGCGATTTATGGACGTTTGGCAGAAATGGCATTTAATAAGGAAGATTATGATATAGCAAAAGATGGCTATGCAAATGTAATCACCAATTCATTATCCAAAGAAAAAATTGAAAATGCCCATCTGCAATTATTAAAAATACTAAGAATCCAGAAAAAA
>CAXCBH010000260.1:0-1664 GCA_963980675.1 uncultured bacterium
TTGAAACTGCGGTGAAATATGGAAAAGATAAAGGGCTCAAACTTCGATTTACAGCTGAAGACGCAAGTCGAACCGATTTGGATTATTTAATTCAAGTTGGACAATTGGTACAAAAAGCAGGCGTAGACCGATTCAGTTTGGCTGATACTGTTGGATGTTTAACACCAACAAAAATGAAAGGATTGGTTAGTCAAATGGTTTCAGAGTTGGATATTCCCATACATGTTCACTGTCATAATGATTTTGGCATGGCTACGGCCAATGCACTCTCGGCTCTAGAAGCTGGTGCACAGTGTGTAGATGTGGCAATCAATGGATTAGGAGAGCGTTGCGGGCTGCCGCCATTGGCAGAAGTTGTGATTGCTTTAACCAACATTTATAAAGTAAATGGGAATTGGAATTTGGGATTGATTCCAGAATTATCTGAATTGGCTAAGGCATTTTCTAATTTGGATTCAAATGCCAACCAGCCTATCGTTGGAAAAAATGCATTCACTCATAAATCAGGCCTTCATGTGAAAGCAGTCGTGAAGGAGCCAGAATCTTATGAAGCTATTTCTCCGGAATCGGTCTATCGAAAACGTCATTTTGTGATTGATAAATACACAGGAAATTTTGCACTTAATAATCGATTAATTCATATGGGAATAAGCGTAACATCCAAAGAATTAGATACAATTTTAATCGAAATAAAATCTCATCCCAAAAAATTGAACTGGGATGATAAAGACCTCATTTCTCTTACTAATTCAATGGGAATAAAATCGTAATTTCAATTTCAAATTTTATGGGAATTTTATGAAAAAATTAGGACCTGATTTTTACAATATAACTGACCTGCTCACGGAAGAAGAACTCCTGATCCAGCAAACGGCGTATGATTTTGTACAAAAAGAATTTATGCCCGTGATCAATGAGCATTATGAGAATTCAACTTTTCCCATGGAACTGGTTCCTAAATTGGGTGAACTGGGATTCATGGGATCAGCTCTGCCGGAATCATCCGGTGGTGCTGGTGTCAGTAATGTGGCCTATGGGCTCATTCTGCATGAACTAGAACGGGGCGATTCGGGCCTGAGATCCTTTGCAAGTGTCCAAGGGGCTTTGGTCATGTACCCCATCCATGCCTACGGTTCCGATGAACAAAAAGCCAAATGGCTCCCAGAGCTGGGTGCAGGAAACAAGATCGGCAGTTTCGGACTAACGGAACCTAACTTTGGTTCTAATCCCGGTGGTATGGCGACACGATGTAAACGAGATGGTGACGACTGGATTATTAATGGCAATAAAATGTGGATTACGAATGGATCTTTGGCAGATGTCTCTGTTGTGTGGGCTCGGGATGAAGATGGCCTTGTTCGTGGATTCTTATTAGAAAAAGGAATGGAAGGATTCACAACCAGTGATATTCATGGCAAATTGAGTCTCCGCGCGTCCATTACATCTGAACTTTCTATGGCAAATGTAAGGGTGCCAGATTCTGCGCGGCTCCCTAATGTTGAAGGATTAAAAGGGCCGCTAAGTTGTTTGACACAAGCGCGGTATGGCATTGCCTGGGGAATGGTTGGTTGTGCAATAGATTGCTACAATATAGCTTTAGATTATTCCAAAGAGCGAAAACAATTCTCCAAGCCTATTGGGGGATATCAATTAACTCAGGCTAA
>CAXCBH010000261.1:0-1647 GCA_963980675.1 uncultured bacterium
ATGCTACCCGTGATCTGGCTGTTGCCTACAAACCGAATTTTGGATTTTTTGAACGTTGGGGCGCTGCAGGTTTTGCCTGGTTGGAAGAAACAGCAATGTATATTGGCGATGATCATATCAAGATCGCTGATGCAAAACGGGGAGATATTGGGAATACTGCCATTCAATATGCTGATAGTATTTTTGGTCATTTTGGATTCGATTGTGTTACCTTAAGTCCTTATATGGGTAGGGATAGTATTGACCCATTCCTCCATGATCCTGAAAAAGGAGTATTTATTTTATGTCGAACTTCCAATCCATCTGCAGAAGATTTTCAAAATATTTTATCTGATGATAGCACACTTTTCGAAAAGGTTGCTATGTGGGCTAATGGATTAAATGATAAGAATAATGTTGGGCTTGTTGTTGGTGCTACAGCACCGGAAGAATTGACGCGTATTCGGGAAATTTCGCCTGATCTATCCATGTTGATTCCCGGTGTGGGTGCCCAAGGTGGAGACCTGGAGCATTCAGTTAAGGTTGGAAACCAATCAGGTGCAGCACTCATAAATATTTCTCGCGGGATCAGTTTTGCTGGTGATATGAGTGAAAAGGCAATCCGGTCCGCTGCTGAAAAGTATGTGAACAAAATGCGAAATTGCATTCAATGATAAACAAAAACCAAATATTAGAAATTTTTAAATCAACGGATGCTTTATTAGAAGGACATTTTGTTCTTACATCTGGTCGGCATAGTTCAAATTATTTTCAATGTGCAAAAGTTTTACAGCATCCGGAATATCTCACAGCATTTTCGGTCATAATTGCTGATGAATTTGAGTCCATTCAACCGGATGTAGTTATTTCTCCAGCCATTGGCGGTATTGTGCTGGGTACAGAAGTGGGAACCCAACTGGGCTGCCGAACTGTTTTTGCAGAAAGGAAGGATGGAGAAATGGTCATTCGTCGTGGGTTCGAAATCAAAGCGGACGAAAAAGTACTTGTTGTGGAAGATGTGATTACCACAGGCGGATCCGTAAAAGAAGTCATGGATCTTGTTTCCGAAACAGGCGGAAACATTATTGGTATTGGTGTGTTAGTTGATAGAAGTAACGGTAAGGCTAATCTACATCATAATCAATATTCAATCGTTAAAATGGATGCTGTCAGCTATGGGGAAAATGAGATCCCCGAAGATCTGGCCGCCATCCCAATACAAAAACCAGGGAGTAGATTTTCATCATGAAAAATATATTAATCAGTATAATAATAGGAGCCTTAACTGTGAGTTGCGAAAAAAAAACAAAAGCAGCAGAAGTGAAACCAATTGAACAAATAGAAGTGGCTGTCATTACAACGCCATATGGAGATATGGTTGTAAATTTTTTCGACCAGGCTGCGCCAATGCATGTGGAGAGCTTTAAAGCCCATGCAAACAGTGGATACTATAATGGAACGATATTCCATCGCGTAATTCCAGGATTTGTGATTCAAGGAGGCGATCCCAATACTAAAGGAGATGATAAATCCAAATATGGAATGGGCGGAAATGCGGGAAAGTATTTTGGTGAGGGTGTTGAAAATGATTCCACTACATGGAATCTTCCTGCAGAATTCAATGATATAAAACACCGTCTTGGTATTCTTTCAATGGCCCGTTCTCAA
>CAXCBH010000262.1:0-1630 GCA_963980675.1 uncultured bacterium
ACTCGTCCTTGTTTGCAGACGATTTTAATGATCAAGCATCTTATGTTTTGGGCGATGAGTTTTTTGAATTCGGGAAACCTATTGAAGTTCGATTTGGTAGTCAGCGTGATGATTTGGCTATTTATAGAAGGAAAAATGGCGTCACCTGGGAAGAACTGCCATCAATCTCAATAGAGGGTGAAATTTTTACCTTCTCGAGGAAAACTGGGTATTTTAAATTAGGGCCTAAAACAATCATTGTACCTGAAGAAACAAATATTCACCAGAATTACCCGAATCCATTTAACCCAATTACTACCATCATGTATGACATCGGTTTGATGGAAGGTCTAAGTCAGAATGTGTCAATCACCATTTACAATCTATTAGGTCAACATGTTAAAACACTGATCCACGATAAAGACCAAGTTGGTCAATTTACTGTACAATGGAATGGGCAGAATGAATTTGGACAACCCATGTCAACGGGTCTTTATTTTGTTCAATTGACGACAAAAACTGGAATTGTCAAAAATAAGAAAATGATGTTACTAAAATGATGAATATTTTAAAAAATACTTTTGTCACTCTCGGGTTGGTTTTTTGCCTCGTTTTTATCCCAAACTGCCGTGGAAATATAGTTGCAACGGAAGAGGAATTGTCTGATTATGGATGGGTCATGTACGAAGAACGTAATTTTCTTGATGCAAGAGACTGGTTTAGCGATGCCATCAAAAAAGATACACTTTATTATGATTCCTACAATGGGATGGGTTGGACCATGGGCCACTTACGCCAGGCAGATTCATCCGTCCATTACTTTGAAAAATTCCTTGCCATGGATACATCTTTTTCGAATATCCTGGATTTTTATGCCGGATTAAGCTTTGCCTATAATGCTCTTGGAAGGAATGCAGAAGCACGAACAAACTGTAACCTCTTTTTTGGAAAACAAAATCCAATATTGGACCCGAACTGGGAGTTCAGCCATAATAAAAAAATTAATTATTTAGATGTTCGATTAATCCTTGCAATTTCAGAATTTCGATTAGGATTTTTTGAGAACTGTCAAGATTCCATCAATAAGATATACCAAACTATTGGATCTTCAACAGCCGTAAATGAAGATTATACTACTGTCACGGGCAGAACAGCTTTGGCCGCCCATCTCGCTACGCTCCAGGTCCAACTTCAGAATTCATAAATGTCAGATCGGAAAGATCTATTCCCATCCAGAAAAAATCATAAAGACTGGATGAAGGAATCCATACGTCTTGCTCAAAAAGCATTTTCTGAGGGAGAAGTCCCTGTTGGGGCGATTATCGTAAAAAATGATAAAATTATTGGCCGTGGCTATAATCAGCGAGAGCGGCTAAATGATCCTACGGCTCATGCGGAAATTCTTGCGATTACCGCAGCATCCAGTACATTAGAAGATTGGCGTTTATCGGGTTGTACTATATATGTGACGAAGGAACCATGCCCGATGTGCGCAGGTGCAATCATCAATTCCCGTGTTTCAAACCTCATATTTGGGGCTTATGATGAAGAAAAAGGGTGTTGTGGGTCGTTGTATCAATTATGCGGTGATAGGCGCTTAGACAGCCGGACGGCGGTAAAAGGTGGCGTAGAAGAAGATAGGTGTAGCGCA
>CAXCBH010000263.1:0-1612 GCA_963980675.1 uncultured bacterium
GTTATTTGATTAACTATGACGGGGTTTCTTTGATTCTAAGAAAAGGCTTTAGGGTCTTGCAACTCGATATGGAATAGACCAAACAGCTGTATTATAGCCACCATCTTCCACAAAAATGGTTGCCAGATCCACTGTTTCGAAAAATGAACGAAATCCTCTACGATTAAGTCCGGCCCCAGGTCCATGGGCTCGCCATCCTCCTGTATGAATATTATCATTCATAACAGCATCAAGAAAAGCACCTCTATCATTCAGGAATTTTCTACCGCGCATGTTACGAGACCGTCCATAATTTTTGAATACCCATTCGCCAACACCGGAGCTATCCATTGTGAGTTCCGGGCCTGCATTCTCAACAGTTACTTCAATTAGATAGGGCGAAAATGCTGTGAAAGTTGGCAGTGCTTCACGATCAATAAATAGATCTCCAATTCCATTGGCTTCAAACGAATAAATCAGAGCACCTTGCTCCAGGCTATCAGAAAGTGCATACACAGCTAATGAAGAAATTGATACTTTATCTCCAGAACCACCCACCATAGGCGTAAGCGCATTCACTCTCCAAACGTATCCATCAGGATTTGAATCATCTTCAATTTGCACAAAGCGTACTTTGCGAACCAAACTGGATGTAAACTCTTTTGAAAAGCTGATGGAATCAATTTGAGTGTGGTCGGTAGTGTCAAATGCTTTGACAAATAATTCTCCAGTGATTGCGTAAGTGACCAACCCAATGGCTGTATCGCCAGTAATATCGAATTCAACCGTTCTGTTTCTATCGGTAATATGTCTGCCAAAGCGGATTCTATACCCTTCCCCAAATGCCAGGGTGTCTGTCATAATGCGTCCCACCCCATCAGTTTCAAGTCCAAATTCATGATCCAATTCAGCGTCACCATCCGTTTCAAATCCGTCTACTCCCGCCACATCGTCTGCATCTAAGAGCGCTATAAGTAATGATTCAGTATTAACTGAACTATCATCAACGCATCCGATAAACATGAACAGAATTATTGAAGTTATTATGAATAATAGTTTTTTCATTTTTATATCCTTTTTTTTAGAAACCACGTCGTTTTTTACCGCCACGACGTCCTTTCTTTTTACCTCGTTTCCCTTTTTTGCCGTGATTTTCCCTGAGTTCTCCACCAATATTTCGCATCATTTTCTGTTTAAACATTCCAAGATTGGCCAACTGCCTGGGAGATAATATATCATCCATTCCCAGAAGGAATTTTGCTTCAAGGTCCACATGCTTTTTTCTTAATTCTGTAATTTTTTTCACCGTTTCTTTTACATCTTTTTCAGGAATATCTTCATCCTTTTTTAATTTTTGATTCATCTCCTTACCAAGGGCCCGTTCCATTTTCTTTACTTCATCTAATTCATCTCGATGCTGACGAAATCTTGGAAAGAATTTTTCCGCTTGTTCCGGTGTAAGAGCCAATTCTTCAGTGAGTTTCCAAACCATCATCATTTCCATTTTATCGGATCGTTCATGCTCACGATCTCGGCCATCATAATCCTGTTTTTCGGAACGTTCATGTTCACGATCCCGATGGTCAAAATCTTGTGCGTTTAAGCCACACATTAATGCCACAATTAAAAATAT
>CAXCBH010000264.1:0-1566 GCA_963980675.1 uncultured bacterium
AGACCTTTTAAATTGATTCCTGCAATGGTTTCTTATCTTCGGATTTTAGCTATCTTATTTGTCATCTCTCTTCTTTTTGCTGAAGAGATTAAAGAGAAAAATTCAACTCACTCCGATGTATTTCGGTATTCGACAGCCGGAAAGATCGGTGATAATCCTTTCCCAACCAACCCCATGAACGACCGAGCTATTGGTTACTTGCTCCAAGGAAAAGCCCAGACGGCCATTTCTAATTATGGTAATATCATTAACTGGGATGAACATCCCATGGGAATATGGAATGGTTATTCTTATTTACCTTCGGTTGCATTTCTTGCTGGGGTTCCGGGTCATAAAAATTCCTTCGAATTCAATTGGGAAAATGTGGAAAATATTGTGGATCCTGACGGAATTCCCATTTATGGTATTTGGGAGTCTGGAGATGCCTATGACGATTGGTTTTTTGAAGGAGACACGAATTATGTGGGCATTATTTTTGATGCAGACCGGGATTTTGGACGCTGGTATCCTGATAGTATTTCACAAAAAATATCTAAGGAATTATTCAATGGGCCATATCAATATGCCATTGATCATGAATTAAAAAAAATTGCAGTATCTACTTTTGGTCAATTGGATCCGAATAAATCCACCGCACAGATTGGATTCATATATCCTTGGGCTTTACGTCCAAAATTAATTCAGCGAGAAAATCAATTTGATTTTTATAATTATGGTCCAGATCTGGAAGAGTGGACAGATGATGATGAATACATGTATTATGGATATAATGTTGCAGAATCGTGGATTTCTCGACAGGAGAGTTCACCAAATGGCGAGTGGCATGCATCTACAATGGCCCGGGTAAATACTCACAATACGGAGGTTCTTAATGGGGACATATTTGGTGATACCTATGTCACCGATCTGAGTGACACATATCCCCTCTTGGCACATAGTGCATTTTCTGATACTTGGCCAGTTAGGTATAATGAAAATTTAGGACAAAATGAGTCATTTTGGCCCGGCTGGTGGGCAGAAGATTACAACATTACTCTTCCAGGATGTTCACAATCCAGAAAAGATCCTGATTGCTGGGAAAAAGTTGAAGGGCGATTCATTTCGGATATGGAAGTATACATGGAATTTGATGATCGCTGGGCACACCGAGGTAATATGGTGGATACAAATAATGAGTATGAGCAAACAGCTTATCCTATGGGGTTACGTGTGATGGCAGAAGCTCATTCTTACGGTGTATCCTATGCAGAAGATATTTTATTTGTGACGGTTAATGTTCGAAATGAAAGTGGCGATTGGTGCGCTGAAGATGAATTTGGGAACCCTGTTTTGAATGAGAATGGTGAACAAAAATGTGGAGAAGGAATGATTATGCCCGATGGTACCAAACTCAACCAAGGTAAAGGGTTTAATTATCAAGGTACCTTTCTCGGTTTTTATTTTGATTCAGATGTTTTGGTGGGAGATATGAATGGGTTTAGTTCTGGACTCCACACGAATGATGATGATTTTATGAAATACTATTGGGAAATATTCGAACGTAATAATGAAAGAATGTTAATCTCT
>CAXCBH010000265.1:0-1549 GCA_963980675.1 uncultured bacterium
ATCTACATGAGCTCCTTGCCGAATAAATGGGAATAATGCCATATCAGCCAGAGTCACCTTATCGCCGCATAAATAGGATGATTTGGATAAAATTGATTCATATGCCTTCAATATTCCTCCAACGGCATATTGATATTCTTCGTACGACCCATCTTTAAATCGCACGTGGTATTTATACTTATCTAACAATTTTTTATAATCACCATCATTCTGATCAATCAACAAATTTTGTACTTCAATATTTTCTGTATACCAATATTCAGGATCACTTTGAGCTAAAGCCCATTTCATCACATCAATACTTTCATCGATAACCGTTCCATCATTTAATTGTAAAACAGGGACTGTTCCTTTTTGAGAAAGTGCATATAACTCATTTGGACGATTTTTTAATAATATTTCCCGATGTTCATAATCAATACCGGAGTATGCTAAAGCCAAACGAGCCCGCATTGCATAAGGGCAACGTCGGAATGAATAAAGAATGGGATAAATCAAATTTCTTGATTCAATTTTGGTTTTATTCTTGAATCAAAAAATGTACGGGAAATTACTTGAGCTGGGTCCTTTCGACGAATTTTTTGCTCTTCAATTGGCAGTTGAATAAAATCAT
Organism: uncultured bacterium; assembly: GCA_963980675.1. Lineage (GTDB taxonomy): Bacteria > Fidelibacterota > Marinisomatia > Marinisomatales > UBA1611. The sequence continues at coordinate 614 of CAXCBH010000265.1, forward strand.
TACATTCTTTAGAACAACATCCATCTAATTCTTTAAAACATGTTTTACATTGAATAAATAAAATATGACAGGCATCATTTTTACAATCAGTATGATCATCACACGTATTGCCGCAAATGTGGCATTTAGCAATTACATCTTCTGTAACACGTTCTCCCAATCTATCATCAAAAACAAAATTTTTCCCAATGAATTTTGATTTTAATCCCTTTTTATCGATTTCGTGTGCGTACTCTATGATCCCACCACTCAATTGATTAACATTTTTAAATCCATGATTCATCAAATACGAAGACGCTTTTTCACAACGAATTCCACCAGTACAATACAATAATATCTGCTCTTCTTCTTTCCCATCCAGAATGTGTTTGACTTCCGGGAGCAATTCTTTTGATATTTCCACATCAGGTATGACGGCTGATTCAAACCTGCCAACTTCGCTTTCATAATAATTCCGCATGTCCACAATAATAGTTTCAGGTTTTTCTAATGCTTGATTGAATTCTTCAGCGGAAAGATGATTTCCCACCTTATTCATGTCATAGGAATTTTCCGGTACACCATAGGCTACTAATTCTTTCCGAACCTTTATGGTAAGTTTATAAAAAGAGTTTCCATCCTGTATGGCTTTTTTGATGGGAACATTCCTTAAAAAAGGGAACGAATTCATAATTTCACAAAATTGACTCCAATTTTGTTCGGGCACACTTAATTGTGCATTTATACCTTCTGTAGCAATATAGATCCGCCCTAATATATTTAGTTTATTCCAAGTAATGAATAATTGATCTCGAACAGCCTGGGGATTTTCAATCGGATGATACGCATAAAAAGAAGCGGTGATCCTATCAAATGGTTCTGCTGCTAGCTCTTTTTTTAGAATATCCCGACCTACTTTATTGAATAAGATTGTATTTTTTTGTTTCATATTTTAAT
>CAXCBH010000266.1:0-1532 GCA_963980675.1 uncultured bacterium
CAGGAATTGGTTTGCTGGTATATTAAAGGTACCACTGCCCGTTTTAATGGCTACCGTTCCATCTTCAATGGAAACAATTTCCCCATCCCGAACGCTGCCATCTGTGAAATGAAAACGTTTTTTCATACCCACTTCTAAGATGGAAGCCACAGCCAGGTCTTCTTTTTGTTGAGCTGCTGCCGGTTTTAATGCTGACCCAGTCTGGAATTCTTTAATCACACTGGCGCCTTGGGTACGGGAAAGGCCGTCCAATGTTTGACCGTAATTCTGAACAAGATATTTATTTAGGTCAGCACTGGTAAATCCTGCAGCCGTAGACAGGGATTGGATCGCTGATTTCTGTCCCGGAAGAATGGCGCCGTCTTGCGCAAACAGAAATGCGGAAAAAAGCATAAGTGTGATATGTTTAGCTATTGTCATGGTAATTCTCCTTGTTGTTTAATTATTAGAGTAAAAATGAAGGAAGCCCGTTAAGCATTCCACCCTCGGATTCCCCAAACTTAGGGTTGTCCACCTAGTATTATTAATCATTTTTTTCTTGCGAAGTATTTAATCGTTAGTTAATTTTATTTAAGCAAAACTGAATAAACAAGTAAAAAATACAGAAATAATTAATTATAATGGAAAATGTAAAAGAAATAATAAATAATCTTATGATAAATAAAGGCCTGAGGCGAAAACGGGACGTGGCCGCTTTTTTCGGGGTATCGCCCCAGGCCCTGAGCTTTTGGATTGCTAAAGGCGAAATTCCCCCCAAACATTTACTCAAACTCTCACAACAGAATATTATGATAAATCCATCAGAACCATCATCATCATCATCTTCAGCCCCAGGGTTCCACCCAACGGAAGATTCTAAAACAGTCATTGACTATCTCATGCGGGAAAATGTTTCCTTGAAGCAAGAGCTGGAGTCGCTCAGAGCTGAAATAGTTGAACTTAAAACACCATCACCAAAGGATAATCTTTTAGATAAGATTGTTGCTGATTCCCTTTTGATCTGCGGCCGCGTAACCGATGGCATTATTACGGAAGTAGATGGTAAATGGAAAGATATTTTGGGATATGATGATGATCAGTTGGTAGGTCATCGCTATGACCGGGCAGATTTGATTCATCCCGATGAATTGAAACGCGTCTGGCGTATTCAGGAAAAACTGAAGGGAACAGAAACAATCACTGAATCCCGTTACTGCACGATCCAGCGCTGGAAGCACGGCCACACAGGCGATTATGTTATGCTTAGCATGGTGTGGGATGTAAACGTGACTGAAAACAAAGCTATCGTTATTTGCAAACCCATTGATCGATTTATTGGTGGAGAAGGAGAGCTTAACTAATCCGGGGATGAATTAAAATCGCCGGTACGTGAGGGTTCCGGCTATATGTTCCAAGACGCATATTTATTTATTCATCCCCGGGACAAATTGAAAATAGGGTGAAAATCATGAAAAACACATACATTATATTAATGAGTGCCTTTACTTATTATTAGGATATAATTTTTAGTTTATATCTATTTGTTTAAAAAA
>CAXCBH010000267.1:0-1529 GCA_963980675.1 uncultured bacterium
GAAAGAAACGTGCCGTATAATTTGCGGCTCTTCTTGGCGTGTATCCGGTCAAGAAACACTCTGGGAAATGGTTCCATATGATGTTCAGCTATTAGGCGCTATCACGCTTCATTCGGGCAAAGTCTCTGAAATGAAAACCGGTGAAGGAAAAACACTTGTTTCCACCATGCCCATTTATTTGAATGCACTTTCCGGTAGAGGTGTTCACGTGATAACTGTGAATGATTATCTCGCTCAACGTGATGCAGAATGGATGGGAGAAGTGTATAAACGATTGGGACTTACTGTCGGATTTATTTTGAATTCAATGGACAATGTTCAACGTAGGGAAATGTATGATCGGGATATTACTTATGGTACCAATAACGAATTTGGTTTTGATTATCTTCGTGACAACATGGCACTTCAGAAAGAAGATAAGGTTCAGCGCGGTCATGCTTTTGCAGTTGTTGATGAGGTAGATAGTGTTCTTATTGATGAAGCCCGAACACCTTTGATCATATCCGGTGCTGTGGATGCCCCTGTAGATGAAACGTTTACCACTCTAAAACCTGGTGTTCAACAATTGGTGAAAAAACAAACTACTCTTGTCTCCGAGCTTGTCCTGGAAGCCAAAAAATTATTGAAAAATGATGATGAGGACGCTGCCGGATTAAAACTGCTCCAAGCACAACGAGGCATGCCAAAACATCGGCAGGTCATGAAGATATTCCAGGAAACAGGCATGTTAAAGTTGGCTCAGGATATAGAATCCATTTATATCCGTGATAAGAAAATGGATGAGGTAGATGAAGACCTTTATTTTGCTATTGAAGAAAAAAGTCATGTCATGGATTTGACTGATAAGGGCCGAAATTTACTGGCGCCAGATAATCCTGAAACATTTATAATTCCGGACTTGGGTGAAATGCTTTTAGAGATTGATGAGATGGGTGACCTCTCTTCAATTGAAAAGGAACAGGAAAAAGAGAAAGCCCACCAACTCCACGCGCAACGAAGCGGGACTATCCATAATTTTAATCAATTACTTCGTGCTTTTACTATGTATGAAAAAGATGTGGAATATGTTCTACAGGATGGGAAGGTAATGATTGTGGATGAATTCACGGGTCGGGTTCTTCCGGGTCGTCGTTATTCCGATGGACTTCACCAGGCTCTGGAAGCAAAAGAAAATGTCCGAATTGAAAGAGAAACTCAAACATTGGCGACAATCACCATCCAAAATTATTTCAGGCTCTATGATAAATTAGCAGGTATGACAGGAACTGCAGAAACTGAAGCAGAAGAATTGGGATCCATCTATGGATTAGATGTGACAGTGGTACCAACTCATCGAGATATTATCCGAGATGATCGGGAAGATCTGGTTTATAAAACAAAGCGGGAAAAATATAATGCAGCTATTGACGAGATCTCTGAATGCCATCATCGCGGTCAACCTGTTTTAGTTGGAACAATTTCTGTAGAAATTTCTGAATTATTAGCACGTATGCTAAAACGGAATAATATACCCCATAATGTTTTGAACG